>JAGQQC010000010.1:16688-27584 GCA_020426395.1 Planctomycetaceae bacterium | reverse complement strand
TCATAATATCGGGAGCGATCTGGGATTTTTTCTTGAGTCTGTTCTGTTACAATCAGACGGCACCTTTTCTCAGTTCTCGTGCTTCTTCGCAAAACTGTGCGCAGACAAAGGATTGTCCCGTCGTGAAAATTCGTAGTCGATTCCTGAACATACTGCTTGCCTGGGCTGTTGTGTATACCCTGAGAACCATCTTTCGTACCTTACGGATGGAACTCCATTGCCCGTTTGATGTGGAAGTCTACACATCCAAAGAGCGGCCCGAGACGCATATCTCTTCCGTCTGGCATGATCAGTTGATCTATCCCACGTTTGGTGTGAAGTCGGTCAAAATGTCTGCTTTGATCAGCCAACATCAGGATGGCCAGTACCTGGCGGAATGCATGAGGCTCCTCGGTTTCGGTACGATACGGGGCTCGTCACATCGAGGGGCTGTTCTGGCCCTCAAGGAAATGGTTAATAACGGATCGAACGGAGGACGTCTGGTGATGACACCGGATGGTCCTCGGGGGCCACAGCACGAATTGAAAAGTGGCGTTATCTATATCGCTTCCAAGACGGGCATGCCAGTGATTTGTGTTGCGGCAATGAGCAAAAACCCGTGGGTCATCAAAGGAAGTTGGACGAATTTGTACATCCCCAAACCATTCTCTCGAACTGTTTTTGTCGCCAGTGAGATGATTCCGATTCCTGCCGATATCGACAAGCAGCAAATCGAAGAATACCGTCAGCAAATTCAACAACGGATGGAAGAAGTGCAGGAGGAAGCGACCGCGATTCTGGCTGGCGAACGCAAGGTTCCTACATACATGGACCCCGACGCACATAGTGCCGAAGCAGACAATCGTCAGGCCGCCTGATTCAATTCTGAAGATTTTCTTCCCACAGAAAATTCAACTTCAAACGCAATTCCGAGCGTGCGCGATGAATTCGGCTGCGCACGGTTCCGACGGGACAATCCAGAATCTCGGCGATCTCTTCGTATTTCAGACCATCAATTTCTTTAAGGACGATGACAGTCCTCTGGTCCTCGGGAAGCTCATTCAGCGCCTGTTGAATGGCGGACTGGTTCTCGCTCGTTTCGAGTTGATGTGAAGGGCGGTTTTCCCGGTTATCATCATCCGGTTCGATTCCCGCTTTCTCCCGGGCGCTGTCCAGTGATGCCGTGGCTACTTTTCGTTTTCGCTTTTGGCTCAGGACATTATTAATGGCGATGCGGCAGAGCCAGGAATAGAACTGCGACTTTCCCTGAAACGTATCCAATTTCTGAAAAGCTTGGACGAACGCTTCCTGCGCGGCGTCGAGTGCGTCCTGCTCAGAATTGAACATCCGCAAAAGTGTATTGAACAATCGGTCCTGATAACGCAGAACCAATTGGTCAAAAGCGGCTGCATCTCCCTGCAGGAAGTGTTCAATCAATTGTTGATCATCAACAGTCACTGGCAATCCAGACTTTGACAAGCCACTGAAAACGGGAGCAGAATCGATGAACGAAACTTTACACCAGTCGTAGCTGTTTTAGAGCCGGTAAATCAAGGAGCAACGTGAACGATTAGAGACGTTTACAGAAGAACATCAATTTCAGACTGCTGACAATTATACAGTAGGTCTCGGGTCTCGTCGATGCGGTCAGTCTGATCTCCCAATTACTCTGACAGCTCAACTGTCATGTTGTCAATCAACCGCGTTGTGCCTGCCTGTGCCGCAACCAGCAGAACCATTTTCTGGCAAGGTTCGCAAAGCTTTTCCAGCGTTTCCGCATCGGCAATGCTGAAGTAATCCGGTTTCAACCCAGCTTCAGTAATTTGAACAAGGCCTTCTGTAATCAGTTTCTGAATATCTTGTTCGCCCTGTTGTAATTGGGCACTCGTCGAATTCAGTACCTGTGAAAGGACCAGGGCTCGAGTCCGCTCGTCCGTACTCAGGTATTTATTCCGACTACTGAGAGCTAGACCGTCCGGGTCTCGCCACGTGGGGACAGTCACGATTTCAACGGGGATATTTAAGTCTTTCACCATCCGGCGAATGACGAGCTGTTGCTGGTAATCTTTCTGTCCAAAATAGGCCCGATCAGCAGGCACCATGTTGAACAGCTTGAGCACCACCGTCGTTACTCCACGAAAGTGAGTCGGCCGGTGTTCCCCTTCGAGCGAATTGGTGATTCCTTCGACTTCCACATACGATTGAAAATCAGGTGGGTAGACTTCTAATGCAGAAGGGTGAAAGACCAGGTCTGCCCCAAACTGCTCACATAATTCCAGATCCGCTTCCAGCGTGCGGGGATACTTGTCGAGGTCTTCATGCGGGGCGAACTGGGTTGGATTGACGAAGATGCTGACGACGACCAAATCACATTCAGCAGCGGCTGCTTCGAATAACGCAGCATGTCCCCGGTGCAGGGCTCCCATGGTGGGGACAAATCCGATTATTCCTTCCGGCCCCAGTTTTTCCCGGTTTGTTTTCAAAGCGTTACGGATTTCCGGGATGGAATTAAAGACGGTCGGCACGGCAGAAGTTCTGTCTGAATTATCAGATTAAGGTCGTGGTGAAAGAGGGATGAGAACTTATCCTAGAACCCGGTTGTGGCTGTTTTCAGCCAATAAAAGAGGGGGTGATGTGACCCATCAGAGGGTTTGAGGATCACTTCTAGAAGTTGTACGAGCGAGGATCGAAATCGGCATTCTGCAATCCAACGTTTGGTTGCAAGTTGCTGTACTGGTACATTTCAACCACCACTGGCTCGCCCCCATTGGGATTGAAGCCTCGATTCAGCAGTTTTACGGGGAGTAATGTCTGCTTGTCTACCCAAAGGGTCGTTTCCTTGAAGCGAGCGACATTTCGTGGTTGGGGATGGACAGTTTTGAATGCGTAATACGTGGTAGTCGATTTGGAATCCAGTTTGGCATCTTTGTAAAAGAGTACTTCCATATCCGGGTATTTCAGGTCGTCTTTCCACATGTTGATCACGCCATCGAGCATACCTTTCAGGCCGATTTCGGTAATCGGATGCCGGCTGTATTTCATCGTCCGCGGATCTTGTTGAGTCAAGCTGACCGAAGATTTCAACAGCGACAACGCCCCGGTCAGTTTGACCATAATCTTGTTCTGGTTAAATCCCTGCTGATATAAGACTTGCTCTGCTTCTGGATGTCCAGTCAAGAAATGAATGTGCACACTGAATGGGTTCGGCCGATGCTTGATTTTCATTTGTTGACGAACGGGCCCTGTTCCTTCCACAAGTTCGTACTTCTCAAAATCGGCTGTGTAATCCTGTAGCTTGTTGACTTCTTCCTGGCATTTTTGCAGTTGTTTCAACATCTGGGCCAGTTTGGGATTCGCGACATTCGCTGCTTCGTTACTAACCGGCCGGACCTGATTGTCTCTAATTGTTGTATTGCCGGGCCGTTTTTCCTTGAGTGTTGAATTCGCTTCCTGCACCTGCGTTGGTTCTTCGGCGAACAGGGAAAGGGGATGGCACAGAGCCGCCAAACTCAATATCCCGATTCCCACAAAGGTCAGCCCACTGATGCCTTGGGGCAGCGTCTGCTTACTCGAAGTTATTTTCTTGAGTAACGAAACGGATGAGTTCAAATGCGGATCAAACATGGAAATGGTTTCCTGTTCTGATTAACGGTCAACAGTGAGGGGAGCAGATATTCAATACTGATCTCTGATCCACTCTAAACACTCTAGTTATAGGCTCAAGAGAACGTCGAGGAAAGTCATTCAGGTTCCAGGTCAATTCTTATCGTAAATTGATCCAGACATGCCCTTGTGAACGTTTAATACAGTCATCCGGGGCAGACCTCTTCTAGTTCATAAGGTAGTCAAATGCGTGCGCTGTACAAGTGCAAAAAAAGGGCCAACGTGGATTTGAACTTAGGAGGTCAGCACTACTTATTGTATTCTAGGGGGAATAGGTTGTTCGGTTAGGTTTTCTTTGGCTTGCCTGATCAAATTTCTACAGAACACGGGCCACAGATTCAGTCCATCTCAAATTAGAGTAGTCGAAATCTGGCTGCTGACAGGGTAGATGGACCTCTCTGAAATTATGGTGAAAAACAAGTCGGTTGTATTATTTGCAATTGTTGTTATTTCCACTTTGGAATAGGATAAGCGACCCGAGGGAAAACAAGGAACTGTTTTTCCTATGGCTGTCGATCACGCTGAGTTTGATTTCAGCAGGATTACGAGAAGTAATCCTGAAACTCGCTGATGGGGCAATTTGTCCCTGGGTTCAAGAGCAGCCACAACCGGGTTTTATGATGGATACCAATTCCACGCCAGGCACCTTAACCGTGCAATGAACGCCGGTAATGCCGAAATTTTAATTGAAGCGAAAGAAGGGATTCTTTCATGCGACAATCTTCAAGTGGCCCTCTAACAACGATCCTGATGCTGATCCCGTTGGTCGTTGTCCCATTGTTGGCAATGTTTGGCCTCCCTTCGTTCTCTTCCAAGGAGACCACCTCTCCGGAATTGCAGATTGAAGGACTCCTCGGGCAACCGGCTCCCAGTTCGCAACTGGAGGGAAATTTGCAGGCTCAGCCAGGAGCCAATGCCAGCCAGGGCCAGTATGGGCAGTCTTTGATGGGAACCCCTTCGCAGTTTGGACATGGGGGGCAGTTGTCGAACGGTTCACAGGGATACGGGCAGAATTCAAACGATCCGCAAGGTGGAGTGAATTCTGCGAATAATTCCAATACCCTCGGGAATAGCCGGCTGGGTGTAGGGCTCTCTTCCGGATTGTCCTCTGACCAGTTCCAGCAATCAAACGAAAACAATCTCAACGCCCAGAATGGCAATTCGATTGGTAACGGGAACTCTTTATCTCAACTGAGGAATGGGCTTTCCCCTGGAAGCAATTCTTTATCGGGGAATTTTTCTCAAGGAAATTCGGAGCAAAATCAACCGGGAAACCCGCAGGTACGTAACCCATTTATGGCGGACCAACAACCGGCCAACAATGCAGTGGCGACCAATAGTCCAGGTCAGGCTTCGGCGATCGACCCGAGTGAACTGAATCTGGATGAATCGCCAGAGAGCTTTCCCTTGAATAGCAACAACCAACTTTTTGAGCAGTCAAACAATCAAGCTGCGACGGCTGGTTTTGGTGCGGAGGGATTCAATAATCAGCAGACCGGCAATATCGTTCAGTTGTCGGGAAATCGACCCGGACAAGGGAATGCAGTTCCTAATGGGACCCCAAATGGAGCTGCTTCGGGAAACCAGATCAATGGAAATACGCCCGCTCAAGCAACGGAGAATGTCAGTGGTTTAACCTGGCAATCGGCGGTGAGTTTGCTCAATCAGTGGGGGATCGATAACTTCATGCTGCAACCTGGAGCAGAGGCCGGGCAATTCCACTTCAGTTGCTATTACACGCCGACGGGGAATTCGAGCATCACGGTGCAGTTTGCTGCGGAATCTTCCGAACCTCTCAAAGCCGTGGAGAATGTGTTGCAGCAGATCCACCAGTGGCATATTCAGCGACAGCAGGCCAGTCAGAATCGACCCCAATAAAGCTGCTATCAAGTTGAAAGTTTCTTCCGCAGAAGAAGCCGAACAGGCATGAGGAATCACGACGTGTTCTCTCAATATAACGGCCTCATAAAAAGAATGGCGGCTGACTGGAATCGGTCGAGTCATCATCGATCGTCAACAGAGTGGCAGAAAGCCCGCTTGCGTTCGAAGACTTCTCGTAAGCAGGCATCGAAAATCCTCCGTTCCGCCAGTACCCCGGCTCGTTCCCGCAAAGAAGCTCGATTGGAAGCTGTCCTGTTTGTCGCGGAAGGCGCCTGTAGCGCTCGCAAGTTGGCTCAGTATGCAACATTGGCCGATCATAAAGAAGCTCGTGAATTGATTAACCGCTTGAACGAAGCGTATGAACGTTCGCAATCGAGCTTTCGAATTGAATGTGTTGCCGGGGGATATCGGCTACTCACCCGTCCAGAATTTGCCCCCTGGCTTGATAAACTGCATGACCGGAAATCGGAAGTTCAACTTTCTGCACCCGCTTTGGAAACGCTTACTATCGTGGCCTATCGACAACCGGTGACTCGTGCTGATGTTGAAGCCGTGCGAGGAGTGCAATCGACGGAGATCCTCAAACTGTTGATGGAAAAAGGGCTCGTCAGAATTACAGGTGAAGACGATTCTCTGGGGCGTCCCTATTTGTATGGGACGACTAATCAGTTTTTGGAGTCGTTTGGCTTAGGAAGCCTGAAGGATCTCCCCCTCCGCGAAGAATTCGAAATCTCGGTGGAACCGGAAAGTGAAGAACTGGCTGAAGAAGCCGTCGTGGAAGAGAACGCATCTGAATCAGAAGCTGTAGAGTCCGAGGAAGAACCTCCGCAGGCCGATCAAGTCGCCTGAGTCTTCACTCCAACCCCGCTGTTCACACCATGCCAGAGGATTAGGACTTGGCCATTCCGGCGGAATTTCCGCTTGGGGAAGTTGGTTGCTGGACGTGACGCGTTAATTGCGGTGGTTGTCGGGATAACCAGATTCCATAGACGATTCCGATGGCAATGATCAACAAACTGACCCACTGTGAGATGGTCAACGCCGTGTTAAACTGCCCCATTTCGTCTCCACGAATGAATTCGATCAGGAACCGTGTTGCCGGGTAGAGTAGTAGTACAAGCAAAGTGACCTGGCCATCTTTAGCGCGCCGATGAAAATAAGCCGCCGCCAGTAGGGAAAGAATCAACGCATTGATCGAGCTGTAAATCTGGCTGGGATGTAGTGCGATCGTCTGTAGCGCATCGGGCGAGAGAAAGCCCCGTTTGACGAGGGCGATGTAGGGGACGCTATCTTGTGGAAATTGGATGGCCCACGGGAGTTCACAACGATCTCCCCAGCAACATCCGTTGAAGAGACAACCAATGCGACCAAACGCCATTCCCAACAACATGGATGGGGCAGCAATGTCGGCAATCAAACGCGGGGAGTAACCTTTCAGGTAACAGCGAATGAAGAATGTGGCCGTTCCGGCTATTAATCCTCCGTACAGGACCAACCCACCATCCGGAAGATTGACGAGTGCCGACAGATAACCTGCCAGAGAATCGGCTCCTTGAAAGACTCGGTCTGAATACTGCGCGACGAAAAAGAGTCTCGCTCCAATGATTCCAAGCAACACCACCGCAAATGCGGTGTCCCACATTGCTTGCCGTGGAATTCCCACCGTTTCTGCCCGTCGTCCGGCTGTCCATCCTCCGGCCAGAATTCCGAGCATTACCATGAACCCGTAACCAAAGACAGGGATTCCTTGCGGAATATGTGGGGCAAAATTGGGCAGAATAAAGAGTACAACCGCACCGATAACCCAGGTGACGACCGTGGAACGGATCCCGGATTTTTGTTCTTCCCCCGACTTGGTCTTCGAGGTGTACCAGAGTAACCCGGCATTGAACAATGTCCAGCAGAGCAAGATGAGCCCAAATCCGAATAACGGGATTTCGCCCAATGGGCCGAGGCTGACGGTTCCATCCAGATGAATACGAAACAAAACTTGTCGCATAAGAGGCTCAATTCAGCATGAACGCAGCAATTTTCATCGATACTGGTCCGCGCACTGCGGACAGATTGCTCTCATTATTCGAGAGGAACGTATCTTAGGCAAATCGGAGCAGAGGAGCCAGTCGAGTCTACTTCTGGTGCACCGAATTCAAACTTCGACTTTTGGCAAGCGATAGAATTTCTGTGCGTTTTCGTAGAACAGTTTTCGCTTGAATGATTCGCTTCGATCTTTCGTGATTTCCTGTAAGGCGGAGTACCACTGTTGGTAGCTTGCTTTGAGCGTGCACACGGGCCAGTCGCCACCGAAGAAGATGCGGTCTTCACCGAAGGTGTCCATACATTCGTTGACAACCGGGGCGAGGTCGGCCGGTTTCCAGACCGATTCTTTGGCTGTCACCACGATCCCCGAAATCTTGCACACGGTATTCGGCACTGAGGCCATTTGCTTTAAGCCTGCTTTCCATTGGTCGTGCAGTTTTGTATTCAGTTCGGTGACGGGCATGTTGCCGCAATGATCGAGAATGAAACGGGTGTCGGGGCATTTGGCTGCCAGCTCGGCTGCGTCGGAGACCTCGGCCGGACGCATGCAGAGGTCATAACTTTTATCATGTTTTCCAAGCAGCTTCATATTTTCAATGAATTGAGGTTTCAGGCACGTACCTGCTTTGCGGTCCGGGTCGTGCAGAACGGTGCGAACTCCTTTGAAGTATTCATTGCCGGCAAACTGTTCGACGTAGTTTTTGAATTCAGCAGATTGCGGAGAACCTCCGATGACGGCTCCCGTCATCTGGTTGTCATCCCGGCGACAGAGATCGAAGACATATTCTGCCTCAGCCGTTTGTTGCTCAGCGGCGACATTGACCTCCATATAGACCGTCTGGGCAATGGGGACTTCTGAGGTAGCGCTACGGTATTCCGGAAGCAGAAAGTTCTTTCCCAGAACTTCTTTCGCCGGTCCCTGCATCCAGGGCAGAGTAAATCGATCCAAATCCCACAAATGCTGGTGCGTATCGATGACAGGAATGGGAGTATTCACGAGCGACGAACCTTCCGTTGCTGAGGAGTGAGACAAGACAGAAAATGCGCCGAGTGCTGCTGCACTCGATTGCAGAAATTCTCGCCGAGTGAGAGGAGTCATCGAACTCGATTTTGTTGTGTAAGCAGAACGAGATGGACGCGCGACCATGACAGAGAATCCTCTACAGAAAGACTGACGGCAGAATGAGTACTAATAGATGAGGAGAGACCTGATTCAGCATAAACGGCGGGGAAGGGGGGAACAAGAGTGAAGGCTGGTTTCTGACAGGAAGAACAGCGGCAAGCCTATTCAAATTCAAGGGGAGATGTGAGCAGAATTTCCCGTTTCCACTGGGGTTCATGAACAGGCCAACAAGAAGTTTCAAGCTGATCTGCTCGGTGCTGGCAGCGTTCCCCATGGGAATGGCTGTTTTGCCAACAGCGTTGTTCGGCCGGTTGTAGAGGAGGGACAGAGCCCGGCCAGTTGCTCAGACGACTGGTCATTTGGCCTTGATCAAAAACCGTGACGATAAGTGGCTCTTCCAGGTCAAGTAACCGGTTGCCGATGAGTTGATAGCTGGCTGTCGGAAAGATCGATTTCATCGCGAAGAGATCATTCCCCGTTTGGGCGACTTCAGAGCGGAACCAGCATTCCGGAAGTAACAAGCGGTTGGCGAATAAATTGGCAATCGCTTCTCGCGAAGCAGATGGGGCAGAAAACCCGGGGGAGTCGATCCAGTTGGCCCAACGATCCGATAAAGACTCTCCCAATTCGTGGGCCAATGCCCACTGTACCCGTTCCGGTCGTTCGTCCGGTTTCAGAAAGATTGTGGTCTGCCCCTGGATTCGCTTTCGACGGCCCCGTTCCGATTGTCCTGAATTCAGCACAATCTCCCATCCCAACTTGTGGGCAATCTGAAAAGCATTCACGGGCGGAGATTCTATTTGAGTCTCCGCAAGTATTTCGTTAACAACCGAATCGATCACCGAATGGATCTCGGACTGCGACGTCATGTAGCGCGGGTCCACCAGAATAGAAGACAAGAAACTCTAAAAGTTGAATTAGTGTACATTTTAATAGTTTTGTTGTGAGCTTACTAGTATGATGATTAGAAAAATTGTTTCTCCAGGCTGCATTCAGCAGGGGTTCCCATTTCAGACGAAAGTGGAGTGTAAAAATAGGTGAACTGTGAAAACTTTTTTTTCTCTAGCCGAAGTAGCTATTACACCAGTCATAGCTGTCGTGACTTCTATTGAATTCTGAAACGAATTGGCCGGCGGTTGCTGCAGGGATGTTGTCAATTCAAGCCAGTTCGACTTCCGATTTTATCTGATGGAACGGTAGGAAACAGGACGTTTCCCGATATCTTCCGCTGAGTGTTGTCTGCGGCCAAAGAGAGTTCGATCTATCTCTGGCTTACCCAGTCATCACAACCTGAATTGGGAACGGAGTCCGCACAAGGAACAGCCAGGTTGCCTTGCCAAAGTTTCATTTTTGGCGCGACCACTTTCCGGATGTTACGGTCCACGACCCGTACCGATTATGGAGATACCTCACGAACTCTTCTCTCTATGATTTGGTTGTTCGAGGCCAACAACTAACCAGGTGTTGAACAGCGGATGTTTATTGTTTAACGGGTCAAAGCCCGTTCATCAGGAAACTGCACATTGGAGGCGAATCAACTGGAACACACGAATCGATCATCTGAATCCGCTTCCAGTTATGAGCTCCAAGAATCGAGAATCAACTCTATGTCAGATAATTCTTCTCGTCAGGAAGCACAGCCGGCTGTCAACCTGCCCGCTCGACCTGCGCCGTTGGGTCGCACTTTATTGCTGGCAGGGATCGTCTTCACCGTGGTCCTCAGCGGTGTGCTTTATTTAGTCAACCGGGATGCTGTCCAGTATACGGGGTACTTGCAGGCGAACGCCGTGACGATAAATGCCCCCTTTACTGCGCGGTTGGAGAGCATCCTCGTGGAGGAAGGGGAAGCCGTCGTTCCAAACGTTCCCCTCTTTACCTTGCGGGATAATGAACTGGAACGTCGTAAAGAAACCAAGCAACGACAGATTGCTATTCTGCGGACCGACTTACAAGAGGCGAAAGCGAAAGCGAAAATCAATCTGGCTGACCGGATGAAATTGATTGAAAATGAATTGCTCGAAATCAAATTGAAATCGGCCAACCTGTTAAAAGAACAATTCGCACACGAAGTCGAAGACATCGCCTGGTCTGAATATGCGAATAAGCCAATTGAAGTCGCCAGCTTGCAACGCTCTCCCGGAGCGGATTATCCCGTTCCGTCGAACAATCTCGAAGATCGTAAACTTGAAATCATGCTTCGTCGGGCCGCAGCG
>JAGQQC010000010.1:0-16678 GCA_020426395.1 Planctomycetaceae bacterium | reverse complement strand
AAAATGCCAACGAAGTCATCGCTTCCCAGGTTGAATTATGCCAGCGCCGCATGCTGGAACTGGAAGAATTAAAACAGTCTCTGCCGCAGGATGTTGAAGTTGCTGCAGGAGTCGAATCGCTGCAAATGAAACTGGATGATGCTGAAATCGAGTACGAGGAACTGCTTGCCCAAATGCAGGATCAGAATGTTCAATCACCCGGTTACGGTTTGGTCGGCTTGTTTGAATTCATGCCGGGACAAACTGTTGAGGAAGGGGAACTGATTGTACGCCTGTTTGATCAGGAACAATTATTTGTCACGGTTGATGTTCCTTCTCGAGAAGTTCACCGCTTTCAGGTCAAAGACGAGCTCAAGCTGACCTTCCCGAATGGACAGGAGACGCGCGGGCGGATCGTCAAAATTGCTCCGCATGTCACTTCGCCTGATCGAAAAGCGGATTCCTCCGGCGATCAGACACACGTTCGGTTGTGGATGGAACCTGATGATGGCCTTTGGCCGGACGCCCCGATTGGGAGCCAGGTGGAAGTCTCTCGATAACCCCGGTTTACTTGCCAAAAGTAAACATTTGTCACGACGGAATCGATTCTTGTGCAGCCTCCCTAATCGCATAAGTGGTTGGCGATATATGTCAAGTTTCATGCTTTTTTAACGTCGTTTCCGCTGATTAACGTGGAAGCGGCCCGCCGGGTTCCCTTATAATTTGAGCTAACAGCAATGACGCTGCATGTTCGTATGCAGGACGTATTGATCTTTGAAAAATTGATGATTAGGAGCTGAAAGAAAGGACAGGATCATGTCAGGACTAGTTGCCGATTTCATGGAAACGGCAGTGGCAGAGGAGGTCGACTTTATTAAAGAGATTCGCCTTCGTACCTGGGCCCGCCAGAATTATCAGCCACTCGAAGAACGAGAGGCCGATTTGCATCCCGTTGTGCTGGACGAAATGCAGAAAATGGATGCTGAAGCGAAGTAAAATCCTCAGTTCCCGATCAAACACATAAACTCAAAGACCCCGGAGGCCAAATTGCCGTTCCGGGGTTTTTTAATATCGGTCCCCTGTTGATTATATGCTACGCTTACGGAGCCATTTTCCTCACAATACCTTCCTGGGATAGTGCCATGAGCAGGGTAAAACAACTCTTCCAACCATTTGTCACGTTTCTTGTGACTGTCCTGACTTTCGGGCTTCTTTTTGTCCTGTTTTCGGTTTTTCTGATGGGGGTGACCTCGGCTCGCGGGCATTTTTTCACGTTTGCCCTCGCACTGTTATCCGGAATGATCACTGGTTTTGCTGTACCGATCTTCCGTCGCATCAGTCGGCCTCGCTTCTGGATTCCATTGAATTGTCTCATCCTCTTCCTGATTATTGGAGCGGTGACAATCGGACTCGCCCTCTGGCACGATCCGCATAATTCCGGGTTCCGTCTCACCTATTGCTTTCTTCTGGGGGCAGGGGCCGTTGCCGGTTCGTTCTTTGGGGTAACCTTGCTCTCCTACTTTAAGAAACCAGGAGAGGCTCCGTCCCGCTCCTAAGCTAGATCGCTCTCTGATTCAAGGTGAAGAATCTAATGGAGTTTCTAAGCCACATCTTTGGTGCTCTGGGATCAACGATTCAGCTGCTAGGAATTGCTCTTCTCGGTTGTATTGTTGAATTCAATTTCTGCTGCTTCGCAACACTCTTCCTTAGCGAAATGCGAGAATCCCAATCAGATGTCATCCGAAATACGGACTTGCTCTGGACAGTGTCCCTTAGTGCGGCATTCAGTTCCTGTTTAGTGACATTGGTGCTGTACAACAAAACCGAAATTCAGGGCAGATATCTGGCCATGATTTTCGGTAACGTCTGTCCTGCGGCCTTGTTCCTGGTATCAATTGATGGTGCGTCCTCTGGTGAAAGGGCAATCGGTGTTTCTTATGCGGTATCTCCGCTTCCCGCCATCAGTTTTCCGCTTATTGCAGCGACTCTATCACTGTGGGCGACTCGCTGGTTTCTGAAAATGGGAAATCCAGATATGTCGACTACGGATGAATCCCAGCGCACAGGACCAGAAAACGAAAATTGAACATATTCACAGCGAATATTTCCCTATTTTGCTCGCTTTGAAGCTGCAATCTGAAACCTGACCTTGTCGGATGACAATCTACTCACGAAACTGATGTCAGGTAACGCGGTTGATTCCAGGAAGATATTTGCCGCCTGTTTTAGTGTGTCTACTCCCAAGGGATTGTCCGGAATTCCATGTCTTTATTCTTTCGAGAAATCATTCGCAAACAGATTCAACACAGCCTGCTCATGCTGGTTTTCATCATCAGCAGTTTAGGAGCATCCGATTCGCTGTTGGCTCAATCGGCTCCGGAAAGTGTTGGAGAGAAGACGGAAGCGGTTGAGAAACAAACTCCCGCCGACGTGCTTTCACAAGTGGATGAGCTTGTCTCCCAGATCAACTCCGATCCAGAGTCGAATGACGCGGCGAAAACTCGATCGGAAGAACTGAAAAAACTGATTCAGGAATCGCTTGAGGTCTGGCGACAGGAATGGGAGCTGGCGGGGCAATTACGCCAGGAAATCAAAACGATCCCCACCGAAACGCAGAAAATGTCGGCTGAGATCGAAAGATTACGCAAAGAGCCCTCTCAACCCTGGAATTCTGCCAAACCGGTGAATGAGCTTGAACAGGAGCTGGAAGCACTTAAGGTTAAACAGCAAAGTTTGCAGGATGAATCAACCACCCTTGCCCAGTTAGTTGACCAGCAGACAATGCGCCGGCAAGAGTTACAGCAGCGTCTTGATAAACTCGTTGCAGAAGAAACGAGCGTGGTGAACACCTTACAGGCGAATCAGGATAAAGCCAACCTGACGTCTTTAGAGAAATTGCAACGTCTTTATAACCAGACGTTGCGTGTCAAAATCAACCAACAACGCAAAACTCTCGAAGCCGAGTTACAACGCCTCGATGCACGACAGGCCGTCAATTGGAATCAGATCAAAACCGAGTTGATCGAATTACAGTTGGTAAAAACACAAGAACAAGTCAAGGTGTTCACAGAGGAGTTTCAGAAAGCACGTCAACGTGAAGCGGCCCGGGCAGTCAAAGAGGCCGAAGCACAAAATCAAGAAGTGATTCGATCGGTTCCAGAATTAAAAATTCTGGTGGATCAATATCAACAATGGGCTCGTGAGAACCAGGACCTGGCCCCGTTACTCACCCAGGTTGAAAATGATCTAATCCAGCATCAGACCAACTTGAGTGAACTGAAACAGCAGTACGAACGAGTGACGGCCCTGGTTGATCAGGTCGGTCATACAGGACCGATTGGGACCATGTTGCGCAAGTTTCGCTCCGAACTTGCCGACATTGATGATAACCTGGAGAATCTCTCGAAACGCAGCGAAACTTTGGCTAATGTCCAATTGAAGATTTTCGAACTGGAAGGAGAGCAGTCTCAACAGTTCCAACCTGATCTTTTCGTTCAGACTTACATGCCGAATGCGACCGACCAGGAGCAGGAAGTTGCCCTCAAGGCCATCGGCAAGCAGCGCGAAATGCTGAAAACACTTAGGCATAACTATGTCCAATACAATCGAACGTTGTATGAGTTAAACAAAACGGACAAAAATTATGTACTCAAAAACAGAGAATTTGCTTCTTACATCAACGAACGTGTGCTCTGGATCCGAAGTTCCCCTTCCGGCATGCTGACGATCAGCCAGCTTAAGGAAGACGACGAAGCTTTCCAATGGGTTTATAGTCTGAATGGCTGGAAGAAGGTTTGGACGCAATCAGCCAAACAGATTCGACAGGCTCCTCTACAGTCGGTGGCGTTGATTCTGCTCTGGTCGATCCTGTTAATTTTGGGGACGCGGTGGCGTCGTGATTTGAATGCCATCAGTAAGCAGGTTGCTCCCAGCGCCTTCTATAAGTTCTATCCGACGGTCAAGGCGACCATTCTTACCCTGTTGATAGCGATTGTCTGGCCCTTGTTCTTCTGGGGATGGGCCTGGTTGTTAGGAGAACAGGCAGACCGGGAGGAGATTTCCAGTGCTCTGATTCCGGCACTGCAGCAGCTTCAAACTTCGAATCAAGATCCAACGCTCAACCTGATCCCCACTTTGCTGCAGGTGGGGTATTGGTTTTTCACGCTGGAATTCATGCGGTTACTATTCCGCTCTCGGGGGCTCGCCGATTCGCATTTCCAATGGAACTTCGCGTCAATGTTGACTGTCCGGCGGAATATGCGCTGGTTGATGCTCGTCTCTGTTCCGTTACTGGTTCTCTGTGGTCTGCTTCAAGGAGATGCGATCGATCCGCAGCCGGAACTCGATGCCTGGGAACGAGTGGCCTACATTCTGTTTTGGCTCACACTAACCGTGTTCCTGTTCAACATATTCCATCCCGCTTCTGGATTATTCCAGACGGTGATCGATTACAAGCAGAATGCGTGGATGGATCGGCTCCGCTGGCCAATCTGTCTGATACTGGCTTCCATTCCGCTGGTGTTGGCGATGCTGAGTTTTCTTGGATATCATTACACCGCTTTGCAACTCAGCGGTTATCTGAGTATGACAGCCTGGTTCCTGATTGTGCTCTTTCTGGTGCGGGCGTTATTACATCGCTGGATTATGCTGGGTTATCGCCGCTTGAGTATCCTTCGCTCTCAACAGAAACGGGAGCAGAAAGAAGCGGAACGTCTAGCTCAGGAACAGGCCGAGGGAACCAGCACCGGCGAATCCCCAATCAAAATCGAAGAAGATCGTCCGATTGACCTTCGTTTCAGTTCTCACCAGATCCGACGATTGTTGAATGCCACTTTGTGGACGGTTGCCTTAAGTGGCCTCTGGTTGATCTGGGCGGACTTGATTCCCGCCTTTTCCATGCTGGATGGTTCCGAACGCTTCGCCGTTTGGGATACCACCAAACAGGTGACCGATCCGGAAACAGGGAACACGGTCGAAGTGATTGAACAGATCACCATTTTTGACCTGATTCTAGGTCTTGCGATTGCCGTGCTTACAGTAGCGGCAACTCGGAACATTCCTGGTCTGTTGGAGATGACAGTTCTGGAACAGCTCCCCATCGATGCCTCGGTCCGTTATGCGATAACCACGATTGCCCGGTATATCTGTATTCTGATCGGAGTGATTATCGGTTTTCAGGTGATCGGTCTTGCCTGGTCCCAAGTGCAGTGGATGGCGACCGCGCTAACCTTCGGCCTGGCCTTCGGTCTACAGGAAATTTTTGCCAACTTCATCTCCGGGATCATTCTCCTGTTCGAACGCCCAATTCGTGTGGGAGACATCGTCACGATTGATAACGTCTCCGGTGTTGTCTCGCGTATCCGCATGCGAGCCACCACGATTACCGACTGGGACCGCAAGGAATATGTTGTTCCGAATAAAGAGTTTATCACCGGCCGGCTTCTCAACTGGACGTTAAGTGATCCGGTTAACCGAATCGTCATTAATGTCGGAATTGCGTATGGCTCGAATGTCGAACAGGCGCGGGAGATTATCCTCCGCCTGGCTACAGATCATCCCGAAACGATGGAAGATCCCCCTCCTGTCGTCACGTTTGACGGATTTGGTGATAGCACCTTGAATCTGACCTTACGTACCTATCTGCCGAACCTGGAAAACCGTTTGTTGACGATTCATCAATTGCATTTACAAATCAACAACGAGTTCAACGCCGCTGGTATCGAAATTGCCTTCCCGCAGCGAGATTTGCATATCCGCTCGATGCCTGCCGATTTTGTGAAACAAGCAGCTTCCAATGGAACGGTTCCAGAAAAAAATGATCACCAAGGCAACGGACACAGCCAAACAGAGCCTCCCACGGAACCTCCCGAAGCATTGACGAGTAAAACCACGACCAGTAATCCCAGCATCGACCCGGGGTTGGATGAGTAGGGTTGGGAGGGAGTCGTTTGAAACCACAGATGAACACCGATAAACACGGATTTTGGGAACCATTGCTAGAGCTTTTCCGCAAAAAAATTCCCAACTTGTCGTCTCGGTCGGTCTCATTGACGATGCGACAGTATGTGGAGAACTATGTCGATGAACGAGATCAAGCCTTGTTTGGCTATCAAGAAGAAGATTATCGAGATCATGGTTCCATTAGAAAAATAATTTTCGTCGCGACACTTTGGAGTGGTCCATCTCAAATGGCTCTTCGCCAGTTGGGAGAATACTTACGGAATAATCATGTTACCGATCTCGTTGTGTTTGTAATTAATTCTGAAAATGAATGTCATCAGCATCTTGTCCCGGAGCATCTCTATTATCAATTGGTTGGTTACGGCCCAATCCTGCTGTACCACGACGGGAATTTTGTGGGCCATAGCACGGGTCAAGATTTAGACCATTTCCATAACTCCCTCGATCAGTTTATGAAAATGTAACCCAGACCTTTGGCATGTTTTGATATGCCTGGCCAATAGCGAAATCGTTCATTCAATTTGATTTAGCTAATCAGTTGGATCAACCGGCCAGGCATCAATGGGGCCGAAGGCATCTTCCGGGAGAGTTTGCAGGTACTCATAAATCCAGGCCGTCACGCCCGATTCCGTCTCCGTTTGAATCCGTCGGTATAAACCGTCTTCGACGCATTCGAATCGGTCGAGTTCGTCTAAATCTTCTGTGGGCAGGGTCGCAAGGAAACCGGAAAACCAGTTATCCGCTTTTCCGATTTCAACAGCACCGGGGTACTCACCCAAATCGTAGAGCAATCCACGAACTCGATCGGGACGGATGACTTCCGCTTCGATCGGAAACCGATGTCCCGGTTGAAGCTGGCCATAGACAAACAGAAATGAATATTCAGCGTCTTCGGTATCCATGATCGTTTTCCCAGAACAATGACTCTTATGTGCCCCAACGTTGCATCAACTCATTCGACAGTCCGAGTTGATCTAGAATTCTTCCTACGACAAAATCAATCAGGTCTTCAATCGATTCTGGTTGCCGATAGAACCCGGGCATGGCCGGTAGCACGACGGCGCCCGCTTCGCTTAAGGTCGTCATGTTTCGCAGTTGGATAGTCCCCAGCGGTGTTTCGCGGGGGACGACGATTAACTTGCGGCGTTCCTTCAAGTGCACATCCGCCGCGCGCTGGATCAGATTTCCAGAGAGCCCGTGGGCGATGCTCGACAAGGTCCCCATCGAGCAGGGGACGATCACCATGCCCGCAGTACGAAAGGAGCCACTTGCCATTCCAGCACTGAAATCGAAGTGCCGATAGTATTGAAATCTCGCGGCAGATTTTTCTATCCAGTCTGCCTCGGGAAAGAGTTCGGCTAACGTGACCTGATTCAAGTCAACAGGACGATTCATTTCCGTCTTGAAAACTTCACCGGCTGCCGGGCTCATGGTCAGGTGAACGGTGCAACCGCTTTGCAACATCACTTCGAGCAACCGTAAGCCGTAACGGGATCCACTGGCACCCGTTATCGCCAGGACATACGGTAGATCAGTTGAAGCAGGATGAGAACTCATGCATTTTCCGGTTTGGGTTTAACACCCCAGTATAGTCCAGCCACACCGAAGGTCAGGGGTTTCCATTGAACTTCAGTAAGACCTGCCTCCCGCATCAGGTTGAGCAAATCCTCTCCACTAGGAAATTCGGAGACCGACTCCGGTAAATAATTGTAGGCCGACTGTTTGTTGCGGGCGAACCATTGTCCCAATCGCGGCAGAATATTTCGAAAATACCAGCCGTAAACCGCTCCAATAAATCGGTTTCGGGGCATTCCAAATTCCAGAATGACGACCCGGCCTCCCGGACAGCAAACCCGGGTCATTTCTCGCAAACCGCGCATTGTGTCCGAGACATTCCGCAATCCAAAAGCGACGGAAACAATTTGAAACAGATCATCTTCAAAAGGAAGTTCCTGTGTGTCTGCTTCGAGGAACTCAATTGTCTGGCCATTCGTTCGCCCGGGATTCTCAATCTGTTTCTGACGGGCAATCGCGAGCATCTCATGGGTGAAATCACTTCCCACAATTCTCGTTTGTGGAGACGCCTTTTTCGCAAATGCAAAGGCGAGATCACCCGTCCCCGTACAAACATCCAGAATAGGGGCTTCTCCTTCCGAGCGGATCGTTCGCACAGCTTTCCACCGCCAGTAATAATCAGTACCGCCGGAAAGAAAGTGATTCATGAAATCATATCGCGCAGATATTTCGCCAAACATCTGACGAACTCGCGATCCTGATTTATCAACGTTCATAACCGGGCTGTTTCCAGGCAGTGAGAGGATCAATTTATCGGTTTTGATTCACTGGGTGGCACTGCTGGCTTGCACAGCAGTGGGATAACCGATGATCAGTTTTACTTCGGGGACTTACAAGCCATTGAATTTTATTGCAGCAACCTTACAGAAATCGAGTTGCAGAAACAGTGGATGAAATTTTCTGAACTCACACTGCTGGACAAGCCAGCAGTGCCACGCTTCAGATTGCTTTATTGCAAAAAATCACCTCACTACAAGTATGATGTGAGGTCCGCAGGGAAAACTTCCGCAAGCGGGGTCCCATCTTAACCAGCCAATCCTCCTTTTTCAGGGATCAGGCAGCAAATTTCAGCGAATGGAACAAACAAAGCGCAACGGCGGTCGCGTCGGCGACGTCGTTTGGTTCGGGGATTTGTGGTAGCTTCAGCTCAAACTTGACTGCGTGTTGAATCTGTTCTTTGGATGCTCGCCCGTTTCCAGTCAACATTCGTTTAATTTGCGTCGGTGTATAGTGGATAATCGTGAGTCCTTTTTCCGCCGCCGCATACAGAATCGCTCCGCGGGCATGGGCCATCATCAAAGCACTTTTGGGGTTCTTGTAAGCAGTGAAGACTTGCTCGATCCCCATCACTTCGGGATGGAATTCATCGAGAATTTCCCTGAGTCCCGAACCAATCTCGTACACCCGTTCCGCCAGGCTTAACGAAGTCGTGGAACGAATGATGCCCCCTTCAAGCAAGCTCGGTTCACGCTTTCCCGGTTCCAGGTTAAGCAGCGCGTAACCTGTCCGGTTGAGCCCCGGGTCGATTCCCAGGTAACAGACCGGTTTGGTTGACGCGGATTGGCTCACAATCGGCTTAACCTCGTTTCCAGGATGTTTTCTCCGGGCGGTCTTCGAGCACGATATTCAGGGCGTTTAATCCATCTCGAATCTGGTCGGCAATCGCCCACTGTTTTTCTTTCCGGGCATTGGCCCGCAACGCGATGATCAATTCCATCAGGTCGTTTGCCAATCCATCGTCCGCACCTTCTTCCTCAATCGGCTTGGTGAAGACACCGAGGATGTTGGACAACTCTTTGAACAAGGTCATCCCCGTAGTCAGGGCATCGATTGCCGCGGCTGTTTTTTCCGATTCCAGTTTTTGCTCAGCGATAAAACCGTTAAGCAGCCGAATCATATCATGCAGAAAACCGATTGCGCCGCCAGTGTTGAAATCATCTTCCATTGCTTCCCAGAACCGGTCTCGTAGTTGAGCCAATTCTGCAAAGAATGCTTTCGGTTCCCCCGACAGATCAACAGAGTTTGCTTTGGTCGTGGAGGCTTTCAAATCGTAGAAACTGTTCCCCGAAACCCGTTCATAGGTTTCAAACAGCCGATAGAACCGTTCGAGACCTTTTCCGGTTTCTTGAATCCGCTCATCACTGAAATCGATCGGACTCCGGTAATGCGTGGCGAGCAAGAAGAACCGGACCGTTTCGGGATGATGGACCTCGAACAGATGTTTGACCGACGCGGCACCTTTGGAGCCAGAGAGTTTGTCTGCTTCCTGGGCTTCTTTTTGCTCAGTCAAATCACCATGTCGATCGTGACCCCCACCGACTTTACCGGAACTGGAACCAGCCTGCATCAGGCCATTATGCAGCCAGTAACGGGTAAAGGGTTTGCCGGTGCAGCATTCTGATTGAGCGAGCTCGTTTTCGTGATGGGGGAACATCAAATCGAGTCCACCGCCGTGGATGTCGAGAGTCTCTCCCAAATGTTTTTTGCTCATCGCGGAGCATTCAATATGCCAGCCGGGGCGACCTGGACCCCACGGACTGTCCCAGGCGGGTTCGTTTGGTTTTGATTTTTTCCAGAGAGCGAAGTCCGCCGGATTTCGTTTTTTATCCGAGGTTTCGATTCGTGTTCCGGCCATCATCTCGTCGATATTTCGTCGGCTTAACTTGCCGTAATCATCATCCTCTTCGACTGCAAAATAGACATCCCCGTCCAGCGGATAAGCATGGCCATTTTTTACTAACGTAGAGATCATATCCAGCATGTCCTGAATGTGATCCGTCGCGTAGGGGAATAGGTCGACCGAATCGACCCCCATCGTGGCGAGGTTCTCGAAATAATCTTCCGTCATCTCTTTGGCGAGTTTTTCAACTGTGGTACCAAGTTCATTCGCCTTGTTGATCAACTTATCGTCGATGTCCGTAATGTTGATCACGAATTTGACGTCGTAACCGCTGTAGACGAGGAAGCGTTTGATCGTGTCGAAGATGACGGGGCCGACCATGTGGCCGATGTGCGCGGGTTTGTAGACGGTGGGGCCGCACAGATACATATTCACCTTGTCAGGATTGACCGGTTTGAAGTCCTCTTTCTCGCGCGTCAGTGTGTTGTAAACCCGTAAGGCCATCGTCGTGTCCGCTTTCTTTCTGTGAAAATTCCGATGCTGTTCGCTATGTCATTCAATCATTGAAGGGAACAGGCTTTCCCTTCGAGTGTTTTCTTCATTCACCCCAAAAAATGCAAGGTCAACCGTCCGAGACGCATGCTCATTATGTCTGTTCCACGAGCACCACGACCGTAGCCTCCATCGCTTCTTGCCGACCCACCGGGCCCACCTTTTCGCCAGTTTTGGCTTTCACGTTAACCCGATTTTCTTCGACCCGTAGTAACCGGGCCAGGTTCGCGCGGATCGCTTCCTTGTACGGAAGCAATTTCGGTTGCTGGGCGTGAATGATGCAATCCAGATTGACGACCCGCCAACCCAGACTCGTTAACTTCTCGACGGCTGCTTCTACGAATTTCTCCGAAGCGGCCCCTTTCCATTGGGGATCGGTGTCGGGAAACCATTCTCCAATATCCCCCAGGCCAACGGCCCCTAGTAGAGCATCCGTGATGGCGTGCAGAACGATATCGGCATCGCTGTGACCAACGAGACCTTGTGTATGCTCGATGGAGACTCCTCCTAAAACGAGAGGGAGTCCGGAATCGAGTCGATGCACGTCCGTCCCCAGCCCAACACGAAATGACACTGTCTACTCCAGAATGGGCGTAAATGCCTGAATAGTAAAGGGTTATTAGTGAAGCTGTCTCGGACCTGACTGGCAGGCCCGTGCGGCATCATAGCTTTCTACCACAATTCAGGCAATCAGAGTCTGAAACGGGGTTTAGCTGGTTTGGGAGGACAGGGTAGGGGCAAAACAGGTGGTCCTTTATTCTTAGAAACAGAGCGAGGTTAAGCGGAGGTTGCCGAAAACCCCTGATTGACACAAATTTTGAATTTGCATAGACTTCCCGCCTCTCATCTCAGATCTCTACTGATAATGCTTTGTTCTTTCATGACTACCCAAGCCCGCTTGTATAGGGGTACTCCGTTCTATTCGCTTCAGGATGAAGAGAGTAGAGCACACGGGTCTATACGGGATGAGTGTTGACAATCCGTTCTAAATCAAACCTTGATGTTCTCGAATTTCCATCCGGAAGGGAAACGAAACCTCAAAGGTTGTTTATAAGATCGATTCGACAGAAAGGGACTTCTGTTTTGCTTCGTGGATCTCACTGCAGCCTGACATTCTTACTGTGCGCAGTTTTGCTTACTGCGCTGACAGGATGTCCTTTGTTGCAGATGGAGAAATCAAAAACAGCAGCCGACTTCTTTAAGTCCGCCGAAAACGATCTCGACATTCCCGAAACAAATGTCAGTACGATCGACCTCGAAGTCGTGACTCTTCATCGACCTGTCGGGGATCCTCTGTTAGGGGATCAGCTTTGGAACGAAGTCGACGAGATGAGTGCGCTGATTGATGTCGAAATGAGAAAAAGCCTGGGCAAGAATGGCATTCGCGTGGGGGTCGTCGGAAGTTCCTATCCGACAGCTCTGGAAGAATTACTCGGTATGACTACCGATGAGCAAAGTCTTCTGGAAGAAAACGAAGTCGGCTTTGTCAAATTACCTTTGACGATTCGCTCCGGTGGGGAGGCTGAAATCGATTGCAGTCTGGCCAAATCGATTCAGGGAATTCGAATTCCGATGCTGGACGGGGACGAAATCAGTGACTTCCCGGAGAACTCCTACTGCAAACTGCGAATCACTCCCCGGCGCATTCAGGATGGTTGGATCAAGATGGAAATCCTTCCTGAAATCCATCATGGTGAAAAAGCCTTTCGGCCTACGGGGAATCTGACGGGCTGGGATCAAAAATATTCCCAGCGAATTCTGCCCATCTTCAGCCAACGATTTGAAGTCGAATTGAATGTCGGTGAGATGGTGATCATTACCTCCGAAGGCGACAACCCGCATTCGATGGGACATCATTTCTTCCGCAGTCATCAGGAAGCGGGAGACATGCAACGTCTCACCCTGATTCGACTGGCCCAGATGAATAAATCCACCCCCGTCATCAAATCGACTCGGGTCGTGCGCTAAATTGCAGAAACTGGCTCGCGTTCACTTCTCTTATCCCCATCAAATCTGGGGATCGCTTCCGAATTTATGCTGGCCGATTTCCTAATAATTTGATCAAATAGTCTACAAGATTTCAGCGGGTCAATGCACTTTCTTCATCGGTATACAATTCAACGCACGCTCTTCAGATTTTAGGAACAGTATTATGGGAATGATCAAGGAATTCAAAGAATTTGCCATGAAGGGCAACGTCATGGACATGGCGGTCGGGATCATCATTGGGGCCGGTTTTGGCAAGATTGTTTCCTCATTCGTGAACGACGTTGTCATGCCCCCCATCGGGATGTTGATGGGAAATGTCGACTTTTCCGAGTTGGCATGGACACTCGCCTCAGAGGGAGCTGACGGTAAACCGGTGGTAATCAAGTACGGATTGTTCATTAACTCCGTACTTGATTTTGTGATTGTCGCTTTTGTGATCTTTATGTTGATCAAACAAATGAACCGCCTGAAATCCCAGGAACCCGAACCTGCTCCTACCGAGAAAAAATGTCCCAAGTGCCTGATGGTCGTCCCCTTCGAAGCGAGTCGTTGCGGTCATTGCACGTCGGAGATTTGAACGTAACCGTCGGTTCGCTCTCTGAAATTCAAATCGATTCCCCGATCAGCACCGGCATGCGCTCATGCCGGGTCATGATGCGGTAATAATGGGAGGCGGGCTCCGTTAGCAAGTAGGTATAGCGACCGACCAGGATCCCGTGAATCCCTTCGCGGACGAGAAACCAGATCCCCCGGTCACAACAGAGGCTGGCCGGAACGACAATTGGAATCGGTTGTCGTTGCGCCCAACGGCCTGCTTCCAATGCTTCCTTAGGGCAGTAACCTGCCCAGGGAAGAATCAGCAGTTGCCCTTCCGTCCAGACGGGCAGACGCGGTGTATGTTCCCGGAAGGAAAAATGATATTCCGGCTCTCCATTTCCCCGATCAAAGGAGATGAGTTTGTTCTGTTCGACCAGACTCAGAGGCAATTCCCGCCAGGTTACGGAAATAATATCACACATCTTGCGGGAACCTTCTCAGAAGCACATCTTGCCGGAAACATCACAGATGTCGTAGTCGTTGGCTTCATCCTCGTAGAGTTCTTTGATGGTGAGGGTATCACCACTGCGCACGGCGAACCGACCCAGTTTCATATTGATGGAGGCTTTCAGTTGATCGAGAGGGGAAGGGGAGACCGCTTCAAACAGGGAACGCTGAATCAGATTCTGCGGCGTTAACCGTTCTGATATCAGATGCATGTACGAAACGCATTTCGTCAACGGCATATGCGCGATCATGTTTTTGGCCGCGGTAATCAGATCATCAAAAGAAGAGGTCGGTTCATCCAGTTTCGTAACCTGGCCCCACCCGGTGTGGTCTTCGTATTGGATTGACAGAGTCAGCAGTTGAGCGTGCATCCTGTTTTCATTCAGCGCTTCAGAAAGTCGTTCTGTATTTCGTGTTAACCAACCGATGATCCGTGCGTGGTCTTTAGATTTACGGCCGATCGACCCCCCGCGCGCAATCGCTTTGTGGGTGGGACGCCGGGTGACAATGGGCATCACCGCTTCTCCATGAAGCTCGTACCAGAGCGCCTCTCCTTTGATCGTCAACAGATCCCGGATTGCGATCCGGTCGGCCCGCGCGAAGTCGAGGCAGGTGTTGATTCCCAATCGCTGCAATTTCTTTTCGCTACGCCAACCGACTCCACATAACTCACCGACAGGTTGCGATTGCAGGAATTCCTCATCCGTTGTGAAGAGGGTGCGGCAATCATATGGTTTGGATGAATCGGAACAAAGTTTGGCGAGAGTCTTGCTCGGTGCAATTCCAATGGAAACCGGAATACCAATTTCATATCGGATTTCCTCCTGCAGGGTAAAGACCGCCTGTTCTACCGGTTGTTTATAAATGCGCCCCAGCTCATTCGCGTCGAAAAACATTTCGTCAATCGAGTAGTATTCGACCAGGGGAGAGACTTTTTGGAGAAGCTCGAGCATCTGGCGGGAGATGACCTCGTACCAGCGAAAATCCCGTTTGATGAACACGGCCTGCGGGCAGACTTTAACCGCCTCCCAGATGGGCATCCCGGTTTTGACTCCGTGCGCTTTCAGTTCATATGATTTGGCAATCACACAGGCCCCCTGATTTCCCAACACCCCACAGGGAACTCCCCGTAAGTGCGGAGCCCGAACCCGCTCGGCGGAGACGTAAAAGCAGTCAGAATCAATATGCCCAATCAGGTTTGTGTACATGAGAACATATTCGTCAATTTTCACAAACTGGTAAAGTGTATACTGGTGTGGTTGGGCGATAATTTAGAAAATCGAGAGCTGCGAATTTCCTTTTCGAGAGATAACTAATTATGTGCGGACGATTTACGTTAAGAGTTCCTCCCGAAAAGTTATGGGAGATCCTGCAAGCGGAGTTCAATTGGGAGCCCCGTTACAATATTGCACCCTCCCAGCGAACTCCGATCGTCCGTTTTCGGGATGGCAAACCCGTTATCGAAGAGGCCCGCTGGGGATTCATTCCGAGTTGGGCGAAAGATGAAAAAATCGGGTACAAGATGATCAACGCCCGGTCGGAGGAAATCGCGCGCAGTTACCGGGGAGCCTTAAAAAACCGTCGTTGTCTGGTGGTGGCCGATGGCTGGTATGAGTGGAAGAACAAGCAACCGTATCACTTCCGTCTACCAGGAAATGAGCCCTTTGCCTTTGCCGGTTTGTGGGAGCGTTGGCAGGATCTCGAATCGTTTACCATCTTTACAACAGGTTCCACAGGCACCGCCGCGAATTACCATGACCGCATGCCGGTTATCATTCCCCCCGAAGCCTACGTACCCTGGCTCGATCCGGAGATCAATGGGAACGACCTGATCGAACCGTTACTCAAGCCGTGGCCAGGGGAAATCGAAGTCATCGAAGCGAACCCCGTTGTCGGTAGCCCCAGAAATGAGGGACCAGAAATGCTACCTGAGAAATGAGCCGAGGGCCAATTTCGGCAAAATTTGCTCAAAAATAAAAAAACACCCCATCCCGCGTGATAAACGGAGAGAACCTGCCGCCTTGTTTACTGTGACCAGTTAACACTTAAACAACAAAGGAACAGAACAATGGCACTCGCATGTGGAATGGGTTCTCCGTTTATTCTCGTCGCTTATTTTCTGCAGAAGTTATACGTACCGATGCTGCTGGGAGGGTTAGGTATTTGGGTAGCGAGTTTTCTACTCTCGAACAGAAAAAGTGAATAGGACAACATTGCCGGAACAAGTCGACAAAATCTACTCAGGAGGATGCCATCTCAAAAAAACGACAAGCCCCAGGCAATGATTCCCACTGCGATTAACACGACAATGACGACGACCAGGCCAAAGAAGAAGCTAAATGCGAAATAGGAGAAGGCAACGATAACGGCGTCCATAAAAGATAAGCGAGGCTTTTCATCATTGAAAATGAGTGAGCGAGAGAAGATCGCCGCGATCATCAAAGTAATCGTGATTAACGTGAGTAATGTTGATGTCGGTGTGAATTGATAGGTTAATTGGGAGATCATACGATAATTTTCCTGATCAATAAAACCTTGGTTTCTGCGGTTTGTATTTTCAGGACGTAGAAATTCTCGAAGAAAAACCGGGGCGAGCGTGTTGGCCGTCATGATGTAGTTAAAAACGGTGAGTACGATGTTGGTAAGCAGCACCGTTTTGAATGTGTTCCAATAGGCGGGCAAACCGTAGTTCAGAATTTGCGTGGTGAGCCGCAGTATGATGGCCCCAATAAACGAACCAACCAGTAAGGCGGTGATAATTGCGAGAGAATAAATCGCCAGATTAAAAGCGAGTTCTGCGAATGGCATCGATTTGATCTTTGTGCTAGAGAGATGTGAGAGAACAAAACCAGGCCCGCGAACTAGATCTTGTCCAAGATAAGTGTGGCGGCTTTTGTACACGCAAAGACCTTGAAAACGTGGTTTTGCGCCGCCAGTAGCCGCTACATTAAAATGTGA
>JAGQQC010000109.1 GCA_020426395.1 Planctomycetaceae bacterium | reverse complement strand
GGGCAAGAGGGCCGGCTGTTCCTAGCCCGCGTCGACAAGCTGCTGGACATGGGCGCCACCGGCGCCGCCAAGGAATTGCTGCAGGCCGCCGGGCCGGGCGATCCCGAACGCTTTCGGCGGCTGTTCGATATCGGCCTGCTGTCGCGCGACGAAACCCGCGCCTGCGAGATCATGGACCGTGCCCCCGGCGTCGCGCCCAGCTTTCCGGCGCGCATCTTTTGCCTGGCGCATGGCGGCGACTGGCCGGCGGCGGCGCTGGTCTTTCACGGCGCCGAATCCATGGACCAGATCGAGCCGCGCATGGCCGCGCTATTGGCGCAATATCTGGATGACGGCTATTCCGACCGCCCCGAAGAGCTGAGCCCGCCGCAGATCATCACCCCGCTTGAGCTGCGCCTGCATGAGGCCATCGGCCAGCCGCTGCCCTCGACCAACCTGCCGCTGGCCTTTGCCATGGCCGATCTGAACCATCAGGGCGGCTGGAAGGCCCGGCTTGAGGCGGCCGAGCGGCTGGCGCGGGCCGGCGCCATCCCGGCCTCGCATCTGCGCGCGATCTATCTGGAACAGCGCCCGGCCGCCTCGGGCGGGGTCTGGGACCGCACCGCCGCCGTGCAGGCGCTGGATGCGGCGCTGACCGACTTGGACAAAAGTCTTCCAGAAGATGGAGTAGCCGATGCCATGGCGACGTGGACGCTGCAAAACGTTACCGGTGTGCGTGGCGGAATTGCAACGTTTACAACGTTGGAGGTGACAATCGAAGCAACGCGGATGCCGCCATGGACGAAAAAGAAAGACTGAATGTAAGTCGCAGCACTTCCTAACCGAACAGTTCCCGGATCGGTTCTCCACCATCCGTGATGGGGACGGGGCGATTGTCGTTGTCATACAGTTCTTCGTGTGGGTTAATCCCCAGTGCGGCATGAATGGTCGCGTGGAAGTCGGGAATAGAGACGGGACGAGAGATGATCTTCTGCGATAGTTCGTCTGTCTCTCCAATGGTGATTCCATTTTTGAGTCCCCCTCCGGCAAGGACCATGCTGAAGGTTTTTCCCTGGTGTCCACGACCTCCGCCGCTATCGAAACTGGCGGGGCGACCGAACTCGGTGCCGACGACAATGAGGGTTTTATCGAGCATCTTCTTTTCCTCCAAATCAAGGACGAGGGAGGAGAGGGCGATGTCGAGTTCTTCGATTAATTTGTATTGATCTTCAATCGTTTTGTTATGCACATCCCAACCGGCACCATTCAAGAAGTTGAGATTGTGGGAGACTTCCACAAAACGGACGCCTGATTCCAGTAACCGACGGGCGAGCAGACAGCGTTGGCCAAATTCACCACCGTATTTGTTCCGCAGATCAGCCGGTTCGCGGTCGATTTCAAAGATGCGGGCGAATTGAGGGCCAGCCATCGCCTGGGCTTGTTCGACGACGGCGTCGTAATCGGTAATCAACTGATCCGCTTTATGACGATTCAAGTATCCTTCTCGAACGGCAGTCAGTAGTTGTTCACGGCGCTGGTTCCGTTGTTGGGACAATTCTTTCGGTCGGGAGATTCCCTTGGGGCCTGTTTTGGTTTCGGTCAGATAAAGGTATCCATAGCGAGTACCCAGAAAACCTGGGCCACGGGTCACGTTCGGATATCCCATCAGAACGTAAGCGGGCACGCCATCTCCCGCCGCGCCGCGTTGGTGGGCTACGATCGATCCGACCGAAGGATAGACGATCGTTCCCGATGTCTTGCGTCCTGTATGCACCCGGTTCGTCGCGGCGGCATGTTCGTCAATCACATCGTGATTCACGGTCCGAACGATGTTGAACCGATCCAGAATCGACGCACAGCGGCTTAAGTGTTGGCAAACCTGGGTTCCCGGAATGGCGGTGTCGATGGAATCGTAATAGGAGCCCGGTTTCTTCGCCTGGGGATCTCCTTTTCGTTTGGGATCCCAGGTGTCAATCTGTCCGGAACCTCCGCCCAGCCAGACGAAGATACAATGCTCCGCCTTACCGACCGGCATGGGTTGGGCGATTGTTTCATTGGCGGCGAGTGGATTTCCCAGCAGTGAAAGTGTCGAGACCGACAGTCCGGCTGCCCCGGTGTGGGTCAGGAAATCGCGTCGTGAATAGGGATTTGAATTCAGCACGGGAGCACCTATGTTGGAATGTTGAAGCTGTGATCTAAAATTAGTACTGGCTTGCTAATTATGTTGAACCACCAAGGCACAAAGACACCAAGGGGTTAATGATTCTAAAATGCGAGAGAGCGAATGAATCGTTAATATTTCTCACAAGGAATGAAATTGTTTTATTAAGAAAAAAACACTTATCTAATCTATACATTTTGAATGACTTCAATAACGTTCCGGTTTGTTCGACTTCTTAGTGTCTTCGTGGTTCAATAAAAAACTCCAAACGAATCACGGGAGAATCAAAAACTCGGGGGAATTGATCAGTGCCCAGAGCATATCTTCGGCTCGTTCGCGCCAATCTGGTTCCAATAATGTTGTGGAGGGATCCCCCGTTTGAATCTGTTCTTCAAAAGCGATTTTTAATTCGTTCGCATGAGGTTTCAAATGGTTTGACCAACTGACACCATCCCGGGCGGGTCGCATGGGGATGGGACCTGGTTTGGCACCGGGGATTTTTCGCATGTCGAAACCGGGGGAAAGATAATCGACGAAAAGCGTTTTCTCTTCGGGTGTCGGTTTGCGAGTAAGCACCGCCAGATAAACTTGTTCTATGTAATCTTCAACAGAGATGTCCTGCATGGCCAGTTGGGTGAATCGGGAATCCTCCGACAGTTGTGTGATCCGTTTGGCAACGACTCCGTTCGAGAGAATCGCCGATTGTAATAAGGAAGGTTCTTCCTCACGGTACGTAAGCGGATCCTGCCGGGAACCTCGCCAGCCGAAGTTTTCGAGAACATTGATCACCGTCTGTACTGCGGGCAGCGACAGAGAAGGGCGGTCCCGTTCATTGGAAAGAGAAGTGAATTCCCAAGACCGATAAGGAGTACCGAAGTTACGCGAAATCGATTCCCGGCGAGTGCCATCGACATCGATGTTCATGTCTTCGGTGTGAAAGCCTTTTCCGGCGACCGAAAAGAGCGAATCGACCAATTGTTCGGCCCGCATGCGGCGACGCACAGGTCCGGCGAAAAGGTCGCGCTGGTTATCTTCTATCGCGGGTTTGCGCTGATAGGCGGCGGAGGTCATGATCAGACGAGTGAGATATTTCAGATCATAATCATGGAGCATCAGTTCCCGCGCGAGATACTGAAGTAGTTCAGGATGCGTATTGTCACCCATTTCCCAGTCATCCACCGGGGAGACAATCCCGCGGCCCATTAATCGGTGCCAAAGACGGTTGGCAATCACCTGAGCAAAGCGTTCGTTTTGGGGAGAGGTAATTTGCCAGGCGAGTTGTTCGCGGGTGTCTTCCGGTTTCTGTAAAAAGTCGGTGACCAGTTCGCCGGAAAATTCGTCTTCGAATGGCCAGACCGGTTTGATTTCTTCGCCCGGTTTTATGGTGATCTTCACCAACATGTTGGCTAAGGTTTCAGGAGCGACATTTATCGTACTGGAGGCCGGGATTTTTTCCGATTGTCGCTTGAGCATCGCCGCCATTTCAAAAAGATCGCGTTGGCCGAAACTATGGAAAGGTGCATCGTGGCAACGGGCGCATTTCATGTTCATGCCGAGGAAGGCTTGTCCGAGAATATGTGCCTTGGCCGCCATGGGGGCGTCATTCTCACTGGCAACGGCAAACCCGGCGGGGCCGCCATAATATTCGGAACCTTCCATAAGAATCAGTTCCGTGACGAGCTGATCGAACGGTTTGTTGTCGCGGAACGATTCTTCCAGCCAGTATCGAAACGGGCCGGTATTGTTCAGCGTGGGGTTAATCACATTCGGGTTTTCCGCCAACGCATCCTGCCAGTAACTGACCCAGTGATCGGTCCAGCCCGAGTGGTCGAGCAAACGATTGATATAATTTGTGCGGCGTTCCACCGTTTGATCAGCAAAGAACGATTCGATCAATTCAGGGGTGGGGACAATGCCGATTAAATCGAGCGTCGCCCGGCGAAGAAATTCATGATCGTTGATCGTTTCTGTCGGTTCGACTTTTTCATCAACAAGTTGTTGATTGAGGAACCGGTCGATTAAATTCGATTCAGGGAGCGCCGTCTCCGCGGGAATTTCCGGACCTTCAGTCTTCGAGACATAATCCCGAATCCAGGCATGCCGTTTCGCCCAATCCTCGCGATACTTTTGAGAGACAGCCTTGCGGCGTTCCGCATTGGTTCGATCAAGTTGCTCATTATATTCAATTTCGAACTGATTCCAGATCTGGTTGGTGAGAGGGACGTTACCGGCATGGTTCAGCACAGCAAAATGATCGGATCCTTCAAGTTGAATCGCAACGAATGTCTCGCCCAGTTCGGGGCGCTTTCCCTGGCCTCCTGCGTAGAAGTCGAGTTGCAATCGATGGGTTCCGCCAGCCGAAGTGAACTCGTACGCTGTTTCACGGTCCCCGGGTTGCACGGGGCGAATTCCGGGAATTCGCTCAGCCATCTCCCACAGCTCGTTGTGGCCATCTCCCCGTTGTGTCGGGAAACCGTTTTCAACGGTCAATTTTCCATCAACAGATAACCGAGCTCCGTTCCGAGAGCGGAGCAACAGAGTATGTTTTCCGGCGGGTAGTTCGATGTTGGTGGAAGCCCGGACGAGAGAGGGGTTGCTGCGATCGATGATCAATCCCTTCTCGTTGTACTTGGTCGGTAGCTTCAAAAAGACGAGTGAAGATTGCAGATAACTTTCACTCGGGTCAGGATGAATCACGTCCCAGTTGGTGGCGAATTTGACATTTTCAAAAATTTCGACCAGCACTTGACCGGCAGGAAGTTCCTTCGGAGATTCATAAGGATCCGGCAGAATAATATCGAAGTGATTCGCAATCTGCTCCGCGGTTAACGCTTTTCGGTAGAGGGCGATTTCGTCAATCTCGCCACTGAAAGAGCTGCTGGCGCCACCCCCCTGAGCGGAACCGATCCAGAGTTCATCGTCATCAACCACCGGTGATTTATCCGTTTTTCCACCGTAGTCCCATTTCCCTTCGACTTCTTTACCATCAATATACCCTCGTAAGGAATCGGCTTCACCAAAGGTGTACGTCACGGCGATATGATGCCAGCCACTGTTAATCGCGAACCCTCCATTGGAAGTCCAGCGGTGCCAATCGCCTTTGCCGTCGCGACTGCGGAACAAGAAGTTCAAAGCAGCACTTCCCGATTTTCCCATCAAACGCAGGGCATAGTTCTGATTATCTCGCGAGAATCCTTGACGATGAGTGCGTCCCTTAGCGATCACATAAGGAGTATGGCCGTTCGCGATTTTGTTGGGATTCACCCAGGCTTCCAGTGTGATTGAATCTCCCGCATCAAAATCGAGCGGACTCTCTGACCCGGGATCTTTGACTTTGAGGTAATGTGGCCCACCGGGAAGATGAATCGCCCGGTTCTCCTTCGTGAAGAGGGGAAAGGTTTCCGGTTGAGCCCCTTCGCGGTTCCAGATAGGTCGGCCTGCTGATTCGAACTCGAAGTTGCCAATCTCGCTGTTACTGTTGATCAGTTTTTCCTCTGCGGAGAACGGCCAGTAAATAATAGGGCCATCTGCGAGGACTCGTTCATGGTAAGGCCGATTATCGGTGGATTCGTCTTCGGCACCCACAAGATTCGGGGCGCAAGTCCAACTTAGGACGAAGAGTAAACAAAGAAAAACTCGGGACAATTTCAACGGGCAGGACATGCGGGAACGCTCCTCGAGGTCCGGTCAGGCAGGCAAAGTAGTGGTAGGCTAAGTCTGGTAGTAAACAGGACTTCCTTCAGTCTATACCACTCGGGGACGGAATCTCACCCAAAAATCGGAGGAATTTTTCGGGATCAATTGAATACGGACCGATCGGCCTCAGTTCAGGTATCGATTTGTCACAAAATTGCCCCATTTTGAGGCCCGAGGAGATTTTAATGGTGAGATCAGGTTCGACTGGGGTATAGAAGACGAGAAGATCGCTGACATTTGCGAACAGTCTGACTTCAGCATCTGTGTTAATCCGTGCCTATCTGTGATTCCACCTCCGAGCGTTTCATGACTCCCGAGCAACAGGAATATTTCATCCAGCAAATCACCGCGCAACAACCGATGTTGCACGGTTACATTCGTTCGTTGTTGCCCGATGCCGATAAGGCGAGCGATGTGCTCCAGGAGACAAATCTGGTGCTCTGGCGCCGGGCGGATGAATTTAATATCGGTGAGAACTTTGGAGGCTGGGCGCGAAAGGTGGCCTATTATCAGGTGCTCGCCTTTTATCGGAATCATCAACGGGAGAAACTGCTCTTCGATGCGGATCTGGTAACGGCGCTGGCTGAGCAGAGTGAGCGACAGTTTTCCCGGGAGAAAGAATGGAAAGCGGCTCTAAAGCACTGCTTACAGAAACTTCCCGAACATCAACGACGACTTGTGCAGCAGCGATATCTCCCCGGCAGTTCGGTGCAACGGATCGCGGATGAGACCGGACGCCCTGTCGGATCCCTGTCCCAGTCCTTGTACCGTATTCGCGAAACTTTACGAAATTGTATTCACTCTCAACTCCGACCTGATTCGGGAGAGATTACCTTATGACTCATTCTTCGGATGAACTTAACCGCTTAATTTCCGCTGCTCTGGATGGTCAATTGTCTGAAGTAGAGCAAGAGCAATTACGCGACCAGTTACGTAACTCACCGGAAGCACAACAGCGCTATCTGGAACTTGCGCACCTGGATTCCCTGCTTCAGTGGGAGCAGGGAGAGGAATTGTTATTGTCACAACCCGCGTTTCCTTCTGAAGTAAGCACACCCCCTTCCAACAGTTCCCGTTATCGACGGCAAGTTCAACGGTTACGGTGGATGTTGGCGACCACGTTGCTCCTTTGTTGTTTGTTGACTGGATTACTCTTCTTTCAACTTGGTCAACCGGAAGCGGTTGCACGTGGCAGAGATCCGCTCTCTGAATCCGTTCCGGTGGCGATTATCTCTCAAGCGGAGAACGTGGTTTGGGGATCGACGGATTTGCTTGATTCACTGAAAGAGAAAGTTGGAAAACCTCTTACGACGGGTTGGATCAAACTGGAATCGGGTCGGGTGCAACTCGACTTTTATGGTGGGACCACAATCGTTTTAGAAGGGCCGACGGAACTAGGAATTACTGCGCGAAATCGGGCGCATTTGAAATCGGGGAAGGTGACCTTTTTCAGTGGTGATCAACCAGGTGGGTTTTATTTGGTCAGTGATCAGGCTCAACTTTTTGGGGAAAGAGCGAATGGAGGCGTCATCGTCACCGGGCATCAACTGGAAGTGCATGCATTAAAAGGCGAGTTGAAATTATTCGATGCGCATATCGTTCTCGACATTCCCGAGCCGGTCTTGATTGAAGAAGGGACGGCACTCGTATTGCCGAAAGGAGCGAAGAATGTGAAACCGGTTTCATTCGACCGTAATCGGTTTGTGCATGAACACGAATTGGAGTTGGATGAGCAACCGGGTACTTCGGTTCCGTTTCATTTTACCTCTCAGCCAATGCTCGCCTACGGATTTCAGGATGGGCAACATGACCTCCCCGCCGAGGGGGAACTGGTTGACGATGGGGAACGGCTTGTTCTGCGAGGCAATACCTGGAAGATGTTCAAGATCAATCAGGAGATGACCGATGATCTCGTGATCGAATTCGAGTTCCGTAGTGAATCGGAAGGGCAAATTCATGGTTTGGGTTTCGATACGGACGATACCTATAACGATCGTTCCTCGGTCATCCAGATTCATGGTTACGAAGCACTCCCTACGATTGGTCAGCAGTACAATACCTATCGCGAGGAGGAGTGGCAGACTTTTCGAATTCCGGTCGGACGGTATTTTTCGGGAGCACAGAAGTACCTGTATTTTGTCGCCGATGACGATGTGACGGCCCGCGCCGAGAGCGAATTTCGCAATGTTCGCTTCTTTCGGAGAGTGTCGAAGCCGGTTCAGTGAATGATCTTTTCGGGGGAGGGCTCTTTTTCCGGGTGGACCCTCCCCACACGTCCACGGATCGAGTACCTTGGAGTGGCCTCACGTGCGCTGGCACCGGGTTACGATAGATTCACTCGATTTCCTCAGGACTGTTTTTCATGCGCTGTCTTTCACGACTGATCTGCTCTTTTTGCTCTCTCGTTCTTTTGGCCTCTGCTCTGCTCGCGGCAGAACCGGAACAGGACATGTTGATGCTCGACTACAATCAACCCAATTTGGCGGTTGACTTGGGAGTGGGGCTCTGGTCGTTTCCGCTGCCGATCGATTACGACGAAGATGGCGATCTGGATCTGGTCGTCGCCTGTCCCGATAAGCCGTATAACGGAACCTATTTCTTTGAGAACCCGGACGGCAACGTGAAGTTCCCCGTCTTCAAACCGGGAATCAAAATTGGCCCCGGATCACATAATCTGTGGGGAGGCAAAGTGGGCGATCAGGTTTCCGCTTTGTTACCCGGGCGTGAGTATGTGAACTTCACGAAGAAACAATTCTCGGATGAACGTCGTATTCCGGTTAATTCAGATTTGAATATCAAGGATATTAAAATCCGCGCGAACCAATGGTCGTATGCTGATTACAACGGTGACGGCCTGCACGACCTGGTTGTCGGCATGGGTGAGTGGCAGGATTACGGTTGGGATGATGCCTATAACGAGGAAGGGAATTGGACAAACGGGCCGCTGCACGGGTTTGTCTATGTGTTATTGAACACCGGTTCGAATGACGAACCTGCTTATGGCGAACCAGCCAAGGTGATGGCTGGTGGAAACCCGGTCGATGTTTATGGTCGCCCCTCTCCGAACTTCGCCGACTTCGATGGCGATGGTGACCTCGATCTTTTGTGTGGTGAGTTTGTCGACAAGTTTACCTACTTCGAGAATGTGGGTTCACGGACGTCGCCCGAATACGCCGCTGGGCAATATCTCATGCATGACGGCGAACCGCTGACGATGGATCTCGAAATGATCACACCGGTTGCCGTGGACTGGGATCAGGATGGTGATGTGGATCTCGTCGTCGGTGATGAAGATGGTCGTGTCGCGCTCGTGGAACACACGGGAAAAATCACAGAGGGACAACCGGTCTTCCTGCCCCCCGTTTATTTTCAACAGCAGGCGAATCATGTGAAGTTCGGCGCGTTGGCGACACCCTATGGTTACGACTGGGATGGCGATGGCGACGACGATGTCCTTTGCGGGAACACGGCCGGTCATATCGCATTTATCGAAAATCTGGGCGGAGGAGAGATTCCGAAATTTGCCGCTCCGAAATTATTGGAAGCGGATGGCGAAGTGATTCGCATCATGGCCGGACCGAATGGTTCGATTCAGGGACCGTGCGAAGCCAAATGGGGTTATACGACGCTTACCGTTGCTGACTGGGATGGTGATGGCCTCGGGGATATCATGGTGAATTCGATTTGGGGGAAAGTTGTCTGGTATAAAAACGTGGGCACGCGAACCGAACCCAAGCTGGCTGCCGCACAGCCGGTTGAAGTCGAATGGGAAGGCCCGACCCCGAAACCGGCCTGGTTCTGGTGGAACCCGGAAGGGAAGGAACTGGTGACCCAATGGCGGACAACGCCCTCGATGGTTGATTTTAACGCGGACGGGTTGATGGATCTCGTGATGCTGGATCATGAAGGTTATCTCGCTTTCTTTGAACGAACAGAAGCCAACGGGAAACTCACCTTGCAATCTGGCAAACGCATCTTCGTAAATGGTGACGGAACACTCTTCCAACCGAACGAACGTCGCGCCGGGAAAAGTGGTCGCCGCAAAATACAAATTGTTGATTGGGATGGTGACGGAGACTTCGACGTCTTGATGAACAGCATCAACGCGGATCTTTATCTCAACGAAGGCACAGAGCAGGGCAAGGCCGTACTCTCGCATCAAGGCCCACTCGCCGAACGCAAAGTCTCCGGCCACAGCAGCAGCCCCACCGTCGTCGACTGGAACGGAGATAAGATTCCCGACCTGCTCGTCGGCGCCGAGGACGGGCACTTGTATTACAAACGGAACCCGCGATCAAAATGATGAAAATCTTCAAGGCGCTCAGACAAGCGGGGAAGGATTTCGCGGAGGATGAGTGTATGGCCAGTGGGGCGGCGCTGGCGTATTACACGATTTTCTCGTTGCCGCCGATGTTGGTGATCGTGTTTGCCGTGGCCGGTTGGTTTGGCGTGCAGGAATCGAAAATCGATTCGATGGTCAAATCGCAACTGGGGATGCCGATCTCCACTCTTCCGGAAGAAGCTGAGGATGTCCCCGAGGAGGAACAGGGGGCGCGGCAAGAGCGGAGAGGGGCGATTGCGAATATCGCCGGGTTGGGTTGGTTGTCGAATCTGTTTGGGATTGGGTTACTCGTTTTTTCTGCGACGGGATTATTTACCCAATTTCAAAAGAGCCTCAATCGGGCCTGGGAAGTTCGCCGCGCAACCAGAAAGAAAAAGATGTGGGGGTTCGTGCTCAAGCGAGCTCTCTCGCTGGGAATGGTCGCCATTATCGCCTTCGTGTTGCTGATCTCCCTCGTGCTTACGATGCTGGTAGATGAAACGCTCGATTTGATTACGGGTGAAAAAGTGGATTCGGCGGTGATGGGATTGGGTCTCCTGGTGGATAACCTGGTCACGCTGGTGATCGGGACGTTGTTATTTACCGTGATGTTCAAGATTCTTCCCGACGCGAAAACGAGTTGGCGGGATATGCTGGCCGGTTCGTTTTTCACTGCCTTGATGTTCGTCGTGGGGAAAACCGTGATTGGGTGGTACCTGCGGAACGCCGACATCGGTTCCCACTGGGGAAGCGCGGCTTCTTCTCTGGTGGCGGTGTTGGTCTGGGTTTATTACTCATCAATTATTGTGCTGTTTGGCGCCGAATTTACTCAGGTCTGGGCGCAGCTCTATGGCAGAGGCATCCAACCCGCGCGGGGAGCCGTTCGAGCCAGCAGGAGAAAACATCAGATCGACTTCGAACCGAATCCGCAGACAGGCGGATGATCCGTGCGACGTTTGCGATTTTGAAATCGAAAATGTCGTCACCATCGCCTTTAACAGGCAGTGCGAGTTGAGTAGACTCGAACGTGACGCCTGTTTGCTTCATTCGAAGTGATAAGCCGGTTCAAATTCATTTCCAGCGGGATCCATCGTTTTCTGCCTGCGTTTCTCCATTCGATGATGGATCTCATTCTTCCCGGGAGGGGACGATTCGATATGAAAATATACTTCCTGCGCCCTATCATTTGTCTCTTGATGTTACTAGAACCAGTTGCAAAACCATTCAATTACTGAACAGTTTGGCCTGCTGATTGCATTGTGATGTCTCCTGAAAGGAGA
>JAGQQC010000108.1 GCA_020426395.1 Planctomycetaceae bacterium | reverse complement strand
GGGAAAGAAGAGAACTTCTCTACTCATCAGGAAGAAGCGAATTCGACTTCCAATGAGAAAAAACCCTCACTGAGTTCTTCAGAAATGACAAGAAATGAGCGAACTGTATCCAAGCGACGACTCATCCGCCAGAAGTATGCTCAACTGTCGCTGATCTTCCTGGGAGCCCTGGGGTTGATTCATGCGTTTTACTTTGCGCGAGCAATTTTGATTCCTATCGCCTTGGCTGTGGTCCTGTTTTTTCTACTAGCCCCCGTTGTGCGTTTCATGTCACGTTGGCGATATGTAACCGAATCCGTTGCCGCCGGTATTGTCGTTCTGTTTATGAGCAGTCTGATTTTCACGGGAAGCTATTTTTTGGCTACGCCCGTAACGAGCTGGATAAGATCAGCACCCGAAACCTTCCGTGCTGCCGAAGAAAAACTAAGCTTTCTGAGCGAACCCGTTGGTATGCTTGATGAAGCATCGGAAGAAGTAAGCAATATCACGAACGGTAACGAGAAAGAAGATGTCGTCAAAGTTGCTATCCAGCAACCCCCGATTATCAGTTACCTGTTGAGTTCAACCGTAAACGTGATGGCCGGAACGATAATCACGATCGTTCTCGTTTATTTAATGCTGGCGATGGGACATCGTAGTATCAATTCCGTGGTCGAGTTGATGCCCTCGATCAATGACAAAAAAGGTGTCGTCAATCTGCTGCGGAATATTGAACTGGGAATCTCCCGCTACCTGGTGACGATCACCCTCATCAACATCTGTCTGGGAGTCGTGATTGGATTCACACTGGGATTACTCGGATTACCCGACCCTTACCTACTCGGGATCATGGCCGCCCTGCTGAATTTCATCCCCTACGTGGGACCTGCAGTAGGCGCACTCATCGTCTTTATGATCAGTGTCGTTAACATGAACACTCCAGCCGAAATCGCAGCCGGCCCTCTGATCTACCTGACAATAAACACGATCGAAGGCAACTTGATTACACCGGTGATTATGGGACATTCGATGAAATTGAATCCAGCGATTGTCTTTCTTCACATCATCTTCTGGGGATGGGTCTGGGGAATTGGAGGTGTTCTTCTTTCCGTTCCCATCCTGGGAATTCTCAAGATCACTTTTAATCACTTCGAAGAAACAAAACCGATCGCCCACTTACTTTCAGGTTGATTATCTCTCTTTTTGCAGGGTGACAAAATTTTTCCAACTCATTCTCATCAGTGAATAGAAGCGCGTATTTCGAGCTAGTTCAACCAGCCAGTATGAGTTGTTCAACGGACAGAACTTGTTTCAAGTTCAGACTCAACTTGCGCAATGCGCATACCGGTTTTCATGACTGAGTCAGGATTGAGCGAGATACTATCGATGCCCTGCTTAACCAGGAATTCAGCAATTTCCGGGTAGTCACTGGGTGCCTGACCACATATTCCGATTTTCCTGCCAGCACCTTTAACTTTCTTGATCGCGGTCGCCAGTGAATTCATGACAGCAGGATTGCGTTCGTCAAAGAGGTGCGCCACGATTTCGGAGTCCCGATCAACACCTAACGTCAATTGGGTCAAGTCGTTTGAACCAATCGAAAATCCGTCAAAGATTTCGGCAAAATCCTCCGCCAGGATCACGTTACTGGGAATTTCACACATGATGTATATTTCCAGGCCATCCTCTCCCCGATGCAAGCCATGCCGAGCCATTTCCTCCAGCACTTTTTTTCCTTCCTCGACGGTACGGCAAAACGGGATCATCAGCTTGAGGTTTTTCAAACCCATCGTCTCTCGGACTTTTCTCATCGCCTGACATTCCAGACCAAAAGCGTCACGGTAATTTTTGTGATAATACCGCGAAGCCCCGCGAAAACCGATCATGGGATTTTCTTCTAGAGGTTCGTACCGCTCACCACCAATGAGGTTGGCATATTCGTTCGTTTTGAAGTCACTCATGCGGACAATCACATCACGAGGATAGAACGCCGCGGCAATCATAGAGACTCCCTGCGCCAGGGTATCGACGAAGAATGCTGGTTTGTCTTCGTATGCGGATGTTTGACGATGGATCTCGGCCTTGACAGCGATATTCTCCAGGTTGTTGTATTCCAATAAAGCCATCGGATGGATGCGGATGAACGAATTAATAATGAATTCCATCCGCGCGAGACCCACTCCGTCGCTGGGCAACATCGAAAGCCGAAATGCTTCATTCGGATTACCAACAATCATCATGACTTTTGTATTTGTCCTGGGCAATTTGGACAAATCGACTTCATGACATTCATAGTCCAATTTACCTTCATAGACGTGCCCCGTATCCCCCTCTGCGCAAGAGACGGTTATCATCGCCCCCGGAGGAATCACTTCAGTAGCGTTCTCGGCACCGACAATCGCGGGCAAGCCCAATTCCCGACTGACAATCGCCGCGTGGCAAGTGCGTCCTCCACGGTTGGTGACAATCGCCGACGCTTTTTTCATAATCGGTTCCCAGTCGGGATCGGTCTTATCCGTCACCAGCACATCCCCTGGCTCGATTTCGCCCAGATTCTTTGCACTGTGAATGACCCGTGCGACACCATGCCCGATGCGTTCGCCCACGCTATGACCTGAAACAAGAATTTTTCCATGTTCATTCAGCTTGTACGTTTTTAAAACCGTTCCCTGTTTTTGAGAATGCACCGTCTCTGGTCGAGCCTGGACGATGAATAATTCCTGTGTGATTCCGTCCTTGGCCCATTCAATATCCATAGGACAATAGTGTCCTTGAACCTCGGAATAATGATCTTCAATCAGGCAGCCCCATCGTGCAAGCGTGAGAATATCTTCATCATTGATGGCAAACTGTTCCCGTTCCCGGACCTCCACGGGAACGTTGCGCGTCATCTTGCCACCGCCCGTATCCTAAATGAGTTTGAATTCCTTTGAACCCACCGTTTTCTTGAGGATCGGTTTGGAGCCTGTTTTCAAAGTCGGTTTGAAAACGTAGTACTCGTCCGGATTAACGCTCCCCTGGACAATATTTTCCCCCAATCCATAGGCGGCGTTAATAAGGACAGCGTTCTTAAACCCCGTTTCCGTATCAATCGTGAACATGACTCCCGATGCGGCGAGGTCCGAACGAACCATGCGTTGGATCCCAATCGAAAGAGCGATGCTAAAGTGATCAAATCCTTTTTCCGTTCGATAGGAAATAGCCCGATCGGTAAACAGAGAGGCATAACATCGTCGACAGATATCTAATAATGCCGTTTCGCCATGCACGTTCAGATACGATTCCTGTTGGCCGGCAAAACTGGCATCTGGCAGGTCCTCAGCGGTGGCGCTGCTACGGACAGCAACATCGACGCCTCCCGGCAACTCGTCACTTAGTCGGCTATAAGCTTTGACGATTTCTTCCCGCAGCGATTGAGGAATCTCAGCCGATAGAATTTCGTGCCTGACTTTACGTCCATGGTGTTGAAGGTTGGCAACGTCGGACGTGTCCAGGCCTTGAAGGATATCACGTATCCTTAAATCTAACCCTGTTTCTTCCAGAAATAGACGGTAAGCATAGGCGGTCGTGGCAAAACCATTGGGCACGGAAATCCCTTTGGATTTCAAATTGCAATACATCTCACCCAGCGATGCGTTCTTCCCCCCCACTGCAGGCACGTCGTGAATGTTGAGCTGATCAAACCAGAGAATCAATGGTTCCTGAGACATAGCAATCCCTCCCACTCCTTGTTCTCGAAGTCGACAAAGTGGTGTCTAGAGACACCCTTAAGTTATTTCATGATCTTCAAACATCTGCAAAATCGAATGTCCTGATTAGCGTTCCTTGTAGAATGGACCTCTATATCCATTATACAATTGTAATTGGAAAACCGAACGATCAGTTAACGGACTTTGGAGAATTGTCCATATCCGGAAACAAGGTTTGTGATCAGGCTTGAATGCCCGTAGAACAAACCTGGTCTGTATTTACTCTTGGAGAAAGAGCGAGCAGCAATGCAAGTTCACCAACCTAATGAGCTTAATACAGGAACGATCCTCTCCATTCGAGGGAGTGTCGTGGATGCTCATTTTCCACACCAACTCCCCAGCCTTCAAAGTGAACTGCACGCGGGCGATGAGGGGAATGTCATCATTGAAGTTCTCACTCAGTTAAATAATCATACCATTCGAGGAATTGCACTCACTCCCACTCGCGGCTTGTATCGGGGAGGGCGAGTCTCTGACACCGGCCATCCACTCAAAGTTCCAGTAGGCCAGGAACTTCTGGGCCGAATGTTGAATGTGTTCGGCGAAACAATTGATGGCGGAAAACCTGTTGAAGGCACAACCTGGCGATCCATCCATCAGGACGCACCGGAACTGGTCGAACGCCCGCCCCGATCAGAAATTTTCAAAACGGGGATCAAGGCAATTGATCTTCTCGCTCCTCTCGAACGGGGTGGCAAGGCGGGGTTGTTCGGCGGAGCGGGTGTTGGCAAAACGGTTCTGATTACCGAATTGATTCATAACGTCGTCGGAGAACACGAAGGAGTCAGCCTGTTTTGTGGTATTGGGGAACGCTGTCGTGAAGCGGAAGAATTGTACCGGGAAATGAAGCAGGCGGGAGTGCTTGAGAATTCTGTGATGGTGTTTGGGCAGATGGATGAACCTCCAGGAGCCCGCTTTCGCGTTGGCCACGCTGCACTCACTATGGCGGAATATTTTCGAGATGATCAACGGCAGGATGTGCTGTTGTTGATTGACAATATCTTTCGATTCATTCAAGCAGGAACCGAGGTCTCGGGATTAATGGGAGAACTTCCCTCTCGCGTAGGTTATCAACCGACACTCGCTTCAGATCTGGCCGAGTTGGAAGAACGGATCTGTACGACAACGAACGGATCAATCACCTCAGTTCAGGCGGTTTATGTGCCCGCCGATGATTTCACCGATCCGTCGGCAGTTCATACGTTTGCCCATTTATCGACTTCGGTGGTGCTATCGCGCAAGCGGGCTGCAGCAGGGTTTTATCCGGCAATCGATTTGTTGAACTCCAGCTCAAAAATGCTGATGCCTCCCACTGTAGGAGACCGGCACTATCAAGTTGCCAGAAACGTGCGTGAAACCCTTGCTCATTATGAAGATCTCAAGGACATCATCGCCATGCTCGGGTTGGAAGAACTTTCCCGGGAAGATCGACGAATCGTCAATCGGGCTCGCCGTCTGGAACGTTTTCTGACACAACCGTTCTTCAGCACCGAACAGTTTACGAGCTATCCGGGCCAGCTTGTCTCGCTGGAGGATACCTTGAGCGGTTGCGAACGAATCCTGAATGACGAATTTCATGATGTCCCCGAGCGAGCCCTGTACATGATCGGAGCAATAGAGAATGTGATTAAGGGAGTGGCTCAATGAACTTGAAAATTCTGTTACCAACAGAGGTGCTCATCGATCAACCCGTGACCAAAATCATTGCAGAAGCGGAGAACGGTTCCTTCTGCCTACTCCCTAAACATGTCGATTTTGTTTCAGCCCTATTGCCAGGAATTTTGACGTTCGTCGATGAACAAGGTTGCGAGAAGTTCATCGGTCTCGGGGGAGGAATTCTGACCAAAACGGATTCCGAAGTTCGTGTCTCGACGATTTACGCAGTCCGCGGGGAGGATTTGGGAACACTCCGGCAGAAAGTTATGGAACAATTTGAAATTCTTAACGAGCGAGAACGGCTCGTTCGCACGGCCATCGCGACACTGGAAGCTGATATTTTGAGACATTTTGTCAAACAGGAGGTGAGTGGCGATGTCTGAAGATTTCCATAAAAGCGAACGCCTTCCTGAGGCAACAGAGATTAAGTCGAGACAACTGGACCTGCAGAATCAAATGGAAATTGAACAACGGATCGCCGCACAAGAACGACGCAAACTTAAAGCAAAGCAGGAAAAACATCATACGGTCTGGTTTGGACTAGGCATGTTTGGGCTGATTGGTTGGTCGGTTGCGATTCCTGCAGTCGCCGGCGCGGCGATCGGGTTGTGGATCGACTCGAATTGGCCTTCCCGTTTTTCCTGGAGTCTGATGCTTTTGATCGGCGGACTGGCACTTGGATGCTTCAACGCCTGGAAATGGTTGCATAGAGAAGGAAACATTGATCAATGAATACCAGTTTACTTTTTCAACTCATTCTCAGTTTATTCTCCGGACTGTTGCTGGGAGCTATTTTCTTCGGCGGGCTCTGGATGACCGTGAAGAATCTGAAAAAAACGCGTCACCCTGCTCCCCTGTTTCTGATGAGTGCCCTGGGAAGAACTTTACTCACACTCTCTGGATTCTGGTTCGTGGGAGTGTGGTTGTCGCCAGAATATCAATGGCAGCGTCTGGTCGCTTGCCTGTTAGGATTTTTCCTGATGCGTCATATTTCCACGCGCTATATTGAATCGGGAACAACGCCAACAACTCAGGATTTACGTCAATGACAATTTCACCCGATGAACCACTTTGGCAGTGGGGATTTCTGGTACTCAACCGCACGATCCTGTTTACCTGGATCGTGATGGGATTACTGGTCCTTGTCTCATGGCTGGTCACCCGCAAGTTGACTTCAGGCACAGCTCTGACACGTGGTCAGAATCTGCTGGAAGTGCTGGTCTCCGGATTACGTAACCAGATCCGGGAAGTCAGTCAGCAGGAACCCGGGGCCTACTTGCCGTTTATCGGAACGTTGTTCCTATTCATTGTTGTTTCCAACATTCTCGCGATTGTACCGGGATATGCTTCACCGACCAGTTCTCTCTCAACCACAGCGGCACTGGCAACGTGCGTGTTTGTGGCCGTTCCGATTTATGGTATCGCAAACCAGGGACTTAAAAACTATTTGAAGCAATACATCAGTCCCTCTCTCTTCATGTTACCGTTTAATGTGATCGGCGAGTTATCCCGCACACTGGCACTGGCCGTTCGCCTGTATGGCAACATGATGAGTGGCGCGGTAATCGTCGCGATTCTCGTTAGTTTTGTGCCTCTGTTCGTGCCCGTTCTCATGCAGGCATTCGGCCTGCTGACGGGGGTGATACAAGCCTATATTTTTGCAGTACTGGCAATGGTCTATATCGCCTCAGCGACACAAGCGAAACGGGGCACCAATGGAAATAGTACTGACCCGAATGTTCCTTCGGAGTCCTCGACAAATTCTTTATCAACGAAATGAAAGGGGTAACTTAATATGGATGCGAATACGGTTATAGCCGCGATTTCCATCTTCACTGCGGGAATTACGATCGCCATTGGGTCGATCGCACCCGCGTTGGGAGAAGGACGCGCGTTAGCACAGGCATTGAGCTCAATCGCTCAGCAACCCGATGAGGCCAGTACGATCACTCGTACCCTTTTCGTCGGGCTCGCCATGGTCGAATCAACGGCCATTTATTGTTTCGTGATTTCCATGATTCTCATTTTCGCCAACCCCTTCTGGAACCACTTTCTCCAGTCCACCGGGGGCTAATTCAAAAGAACGAAATAGCTGGAATTGTATCATGTCCATCGACTGGTTTACGTTTACAGCCCAGATCATCAACTTCCTAATATTGGTCTGGTTGTTATCTCATTTCCTGTACAGGCCGATCATCAACGCCATGAACGACCGACAGGAACAACTTGTAGCTGAACATAACAAAGCCATCTCGGCACAACAGGAAGCTGAAACAGTAGCCGCGACTTACAGGCAAAAGACCGATGAACTCGCGCATGCGAAAGACGAGCTGTTGGCAGAGGCGGGCAAGGAAATCCTGCAATGGAAAGAAAACCATCTCCACCGGGCTCGAACAGAAGTCGATGATGCGAAAACAGAGTGGTATCACTCCCTCAAGCGGGAAAAGGAGGCCTTTATTCGCGAAGTTCGGTTACTGATGGCGAATCATGTTCAACAGATGAGTCGCCGTGTGCTCTCCGAAATTGCCAATACGGAGATGCAAAAAGGAGTGATCAAGACATTCATGAAAAACATCGGACAGATTGACGAACAGCAGAAATGCCAGCTTGTTTCCTTACTCGAAACTTCCAGGCACCGAGTACTCGTCGAAACGGCGTTTCCGCTGGATCAATCTGACAGAGACTTGGTGACACAATTCCTGCATGATTTTCTTGGCTCCGAGGTGGGAATTGATTTTGAAATTAGCACGGAACTAATTTGTGGAATGGAATTGCACGTGGCGGGATACAAGATCGCCTGGAACATAAACGAACCACTCGAAGAACTGGAAGAAGAATTTGTCCGGACTTTGAACGAAGAAATCACCCTGGAATCAGTAACGGATATGTCAGCAACAACATAAACGAAATTGATTCGAACCTCTCCTGAAACCCGATTGTGGCTGTTCATCAACCTCTAAAACAAAGGAAATGTGACCCATCAGAAGGTTTCAGGATCACCTCTAGTGTGTGGGAATAAATCAATGACCACAAATCTGGACCTCAAATTACTACTCGATCAAACGTCTAGTGCGTTTGATGACATGCTTGACCGACATGATTTCAGGCCACGGCTTATTGAAACGGGCAGAGTGACTTATGTTGGACGGGGAAATGTGCGCGTGAACGGCCTTCCCCATGTTCGCTCCGAAGAATTGTTACAGTTCCCGAATCATGTGTTGGGCCTGGCATTGAACCTGGATGCCGACGAAGTCGATGTCGTTCTGCTTGATGAGAGTGAACAACTGACGGCAGGAGATGAAGTCCGCCGTACCCATCGCTTGCTAGATATTCCCGTCGGGGAATCACTGCTGGGCCGCGTGATTGATCCGGTCGGGCGTCCGCTGGATGGTCATGGTTTGGTCTCCCCTGTGGAACGTAGACCGTATGAACGCAAACCGGCCGCAATCACTGAACGCTCACCGGTGACAGTTCCGTTGCAAACGGGTCTGAAAGTGATTGACGCCTTGATACCCATCGGACGTGGACAACGAGAATTGATTCTAGGTGATCGGCAAACTGGTAAAACGGCGATTGCGATCGACACGATTATTAATCAACGAGACAAAGAGGTCATCTGCATCTACTGCGCGATAGGCCAGCGAAACACGGCTGTTGCCAAAGTCATTGATGATTTACGTCGACACGGAGCACTCGAATACTCGATTGTCGTCGTAGCTGAAAGTGACTCTCCTCCCGGATTGCAATTCGTGGCGCCTTATGCGGCGACGACTTTGGGAGAATACTTCATGGACCAGGGAAAAGATGTCCTTGTCGTCTATGATGATCTGACGTCACATGCCCGCGCCTATCGAGAACTTTCGCTCCTCCTACGACGCCCTCCAGGCCGGGAAGCCTTCCCCGGTGACATTTTCTATCTACATTCTCGCTTATTGGAACGCTCCACTCACTTAATCGAATCGCGGGGGGGTGGATCGTTAACAGCGTTGCCTATTGCAGAAACCGAGGCCCAGAATCTCTCCGCGTATATTCCAACCAATTTAATTTCGATTACAGACGGGCAAATCTATCTTTCTCCGCAACTATTTCAAAAAGGAATTTTACCCGCCGTGGATGTGGGACGTTCTGTTTCCCGGGTGGGAGGAAAAACGCAGTTACCTGTCTATCGGACAGTAACCAGTGATTTGCGACTGTCGTACAGTCAGTTTGAAGAACTGGAATCATTCTCTCGATTCAGTAGTCGTTTAGATGACGAAACATTGGCGATACTCGAAAGAGGTCGCCGTGTACGAGAGATTCTTAAGCAACCACAGTACGCTCCTCTCTCTGTGCCTGAACAGATAGCCGTGCTTCTGACACTCGTCTCCGGGGGATTCGACAAAACCAAGTTAACTCAAATGAACCAAGCCGAGCGAGCTACACATAAAGTGCTGATCGAAGATTATCCCGACTTGGGAGAATCCATCTTACAAGGAGGCATACTCACCAAAGAAGAACAACAGGATATTCTTAGAACAGCACAGAAATTGATTCACGGTTTCAATCAATAGATTTGGGAAAGATCGCCAGGATGCAACATTTTGACGTATTAAAACGAAGCATCAGTAGCACGCAAGACCTGCAATCCGTAGTCCGCACCATGAAAACGCTCGCGGCTGTCAGTATTCGACAGTACGAACAGGCCGTCGAGTCACTGGAAGATTTTTCGGAAACAGTGGAACTGGGCCTCAAAATGGTGCTGCTGGAGATGAATCAGGAGACCTACGCTCCCGAACTTCAAAAGGACGGCCCTCCAGGTATCATCATCTTCGGCTCTGATCAGGGGATGTGCGGACAATTCAATGAGCAAATTGTTACGTATGCAATGGAACATCTTACCAGCAGCGAAACAGCATTTGGACAGTTGGCCTGGATGAGCATTGGCTCACGAATTGAAGATCGATTGCGAGATTCGGGAAGAGAGATCGATTTTCGGTTTTCACAAGCCAGTTCCGCGACCGGGATTTCACCGCTCGTCTCTAATATCCTCTTGTGCATCGACCGCTGGCGTAACCAGCGACAACTTGGCGAGATCCGCATCTTTTACAATCGACGAGTCTCAGCTTCCTCCTACAAACCCCATGCCATGCAATTGTGGCCCATGTCCCGAAAACGGTTCTTTCAAGAAGATCACAAAGCATGGCCATCAAGATCGCTTCCCTTCTACACGATGCCGCGACCCATTTTATTGTCCCGCTTGATTCGGCAGTTTCTATTCGTGACTTTATTCCGAGCCTGTGCCGAATCGTTGGCCGGTGAAAACGCAAGCCGAATCGCTTCGATGCAGGCAGCGGAACATAACATCGGCGAAAGATTGTTCGAACTACAATCCGAATTTAATCAACAACGACAAACGGCAATTACGGAAGAACTTCTCGACGTTGTGACCGGATTTGAGGCTCTCAAAGATTCGTGAGTTTCTTAGAGTCCATTCGATTGGATTTACAGTATAATGAAATGAAGAGAGGTTAAGTTTCCTTATTAAACAAGGAGAAGCAAGCCATGAGTGAAACACAACAATCCCCACGGGCCAGTGAGTTCATGACGGCGGATGTAAAAAGGGTGACCGAAGAAATGTCACTGACGGACGTTGTTCAGTTCCTATTGAAACATCAGGTTTCGACCGCACCTGTTGTTGAAATGCAGAATGGCAAACCGATGCTTCTCGGCTTCATCTCTGAGGGAGACTGTCTGTCTGCCCTTACGAATGAACTCTTCTTTGGAAATCCAAGTCCGGCCCAAACGGCCAGGACAGTGATGACTTCGCATCCAATCTGCGTTGCCCCGGAGACCGAACTTTTCTCACTCGTTTCCGTATTCACAAGCCATCATTTACGCCATCTCCCCGTTGTGGAAAACGGCGTGCTGTTGGGACTCGTCAGTCGTAGAGACATCCTGAAAGCGATGGAATTGTATTATAAGCGACAAGTCCACGACCAGGACCGCGAACGACTGTTAAAGGATACTTCGCAAAGCCTCAATCTGCGATTTATGATTGATCGAGGTTAATCGCATGTTTCTGCAACCTGGATATATTTTGAGCTAAGTAGTCCATAATC
>JAGQQC010000107.1 GCA_020426395.1 Planctomycetaceae bacterium | reverse complement strand
AGTTTGAAAATCACCGTTCCATATCAAGATTTTAAGGCTGCATTCATTAATTTCCACAAGAAGGCCATGTCAGATCTTCAGATACTATACCCTGAACTATCCAAGAACCAAGCATTTCCAGTGATGAGCTGACACCTCGCCCGTTGAAACCATTCTGCCAGCAATTGACTATTCTTTGCCACCACAATTCAGCTATTTCTCAAGCGAGTTGCCGGGTGATTCGAGAAAGTGAATCACTCGCACTATGATTTTGATAGCGATATCGTTCTGTATCAGTAGACAATATCGTGGGGCAGTTTAAGTTGGTCTGAATGAAGGGTGTGCGGTTCATTTTCGGTATCGACGCGATAAATATTCTGTGCGATTTCCAAAAAACTCCCACAAACAACACATTGAAACATCGCGATATTCCGATATAATTAACTCAGGCGATGATGGTTTGGAGGGATAAACGTCGCTTAAGTCACCCTGTTCCTAACACAACTGTTTTCCCTTCCATCATCCCAAGAAGTGTCTGAAGTGCTTTTCGCGTCAGTTCTTAGCAGGAGATGGACTCATGAGTACCACAACATCCAGTGACAAGTATCCGCCCCTTTCAAATCGGCGTTCTTTTGTCGTGACCCTTTTGCTGGGGGGAATGGCCTTACTCAGCTTGCCGAAGCGAATTCTCCAGGCTGGTCCGCGGGGACGTGGTGGTAATAATGGCCGCGGCAACCGTGGTGGCGGTGGTGGACAAGGAGGATGGGGCGGCCAAGGTCAGAATGACCCGAACTTCAAGGCGGACCAGGAACTGTTTCGCACGCTGCTTTCCAACCGCCAACTGATTCGCAGAGAAGTGAAACTGCTTCCGAACGGTGTGGAAACGCTTACCCAGACGGACCACCCAGAGTTACGGTCGGTTCTCGTTCAGCATGTGCAATCGATGAAAAAACGAGTTGAAGAAAGTCGCCCGATTCACCTGCGTGATCCGCTGTTTGCCGCACTCTTTCGTAATGCGAAAAAGGTTTCGGCGATGACGGTTACCCCGACTGAGAAAGGGGTTCGTGTCGTGGAGACCTCAGATGATCCATTCACCGTCAAACTGATCCAGGCACACGCCCAAGTCGTCAGCCTGTTCATCAAGAACGGACACCCCGAAGTTCAGAAAAATCACGCTCTCCCGCAGTAAATTTTCGCGATACTCGTTTCTACCTTTTCACCGCTTCCACGATGCTGACTTCCGTGTCGGTGGGGATGACGCGGGTCAGTTCGAAGTTGGCTTGGGCGAAGAGGGTGCGGTATTCTTCCTCGGTCCGTTCTTTACCGCCGGGGATCAGGAGCATGACGAGGTCCAGAAATTTGCCGCCGAAGGGTTCGTTTCCGGGGGGGATCACGCTCTCGACGACCAGCAACTTGCCCCCCTCCGGCATCGCCGCATGGCAATTTCGCAGGATGGCGAGGGCTTTGTCTTCGTGCCAGTCATGAATGATGTGTCGCATCATATAGAGATCCGCACCACCGGGAACGGCTTCGAAGAAATTTCCCCCGACGAGTGCACAGCGATCAGTGAGGCCGGCATACTCGACATTCTCTTTTGCCCGTTCGACGACATGCGGCAAATCGAAGACGATCCCTTTCAGGGAGGATTCCTGCTGCAACAGTCCGATCATCTGGGAACCGTTCCCACCACCGATATCCGCGACGACATTGATCCCGGAGAAATCGTACGCCTTCGCGATGGCATCCGATTCTCGACCGTGAATGCCGACCATCGCTGCGTCAAAGATGCGGGCTTTTTCGGGGTGCTCTCCCAGGTAATCGAAGATCGGTTTGCCAAAGACTTTGTCGAACGCGATTTCCCCAGTGCGGATGCTGTACTCGATCTCAGCCCATGCCTTGAATTGCTCGTCCCCGGACATCAAAGCGAGTGCCCGTTTTGATCCGGGAACGTCACTTCGTAAGGGTTCGGCCAGCGGCGTCAGTTCGAACTGGCCCTCTCCGTTCTCCGCAAAAATGCCGACGCTCGCAAGCGCCCGGAGCAACCGGTAAAGAGCACCGGGATTGGTGGAAGTAACCGCGGCCAGGGTATCCACCGACTGCGGCCCTTCCTGCAGATGATCGGCGATGCCAAATTTAGCCGCCGCATAAATCGCCTGCGAAATCCAGTAACCCGTAATCATCCGGTCCAGGTCGGCAGAGGAGTCACTCATCGAACAGCTTTCTTCGTGAAAGGAAATTTGATTTGAATCATTAAAATTAAAACGGATTCGTCCAGGGCGATCCTTCATACATCCAGGTTTTCCTGTCATCAGTAGGACGGACCTGGAATGTGACAGTGTTGTCTGACTCAATGCTGAAGCAGAGCGTCTGATAATCTAAATCCTCCGGCAATTTCTCTTTCATTTCCACTTCTTGTTCATGCGTCTTTCCATCCGGCGTTGTCCAGCGTACAACGGCTGTGTTCGTGATTGGGTGAGGATATCCATGTCCGATTCCCCAACCATTCATATTCATTCTTGTTGCAGCCGGGTCGGGTATAATGCTTTCCGGGAATACGTAATATTCACCGAACCGCACGGAACTTTTATTTAGTTCCTCGCCTGTATTGTTTTGCATGGCAACCGAATAAGCCGGTTGGCCTTGCGCAAGAACTTTTGTAGTAAAATTAACATCCTCCCATTCATTTAATGTTAATTCTTTTACCACAACCTGATCATTTGGCAGGAAGCTAACCAATATGATGTAAACCTCCTGCCATCTCTCTGGATCAATTTTCGGTAGATCAACCTCTAGCTCTTTCCCAAGTGGATTCCCATTACGATCTTGCCAAGTAAATTTTGCTTTAGCGGGCCAGGGGTCGTTGGATACACCAAATGTTGAACTTGGACCGCTGACAAAGTCAGCTTCACCCCAATCGAGCAGAACAAGACTTTGATCCAGGTCTTTAGCACCTCTGAAATCATGAAACTCGAACATGTATTCCGGTTGTTTTGAACCGCAACCGAATAATGAGACCACGGTGATCGCTGATAAAAAACAACTTGTCATTGAATTTACAAATGTCTTCACCACGTCTCAGCCTCGATCTGATGGAAGATTTCGTGCGGGTCGGCTGTCTGTTTGTCAGACTTTTATCAAGTATGGAAAAGGAAGCAGCTGGTTACCATCGACAAAGCCTGTGCCAGTGCGATTTTTCTAACGTTTCTTTTCCAGGGGAGCAAACTTTGTGTGGGACATTCGTGAGGTTTATTTTTAACACGAAGACACCAAGTCACAAAGGGGTTAATGGAAACTTGATGATTAACACCAAAAGACGCCGAAATATGAATCAACGATAATCTGTTCTTTTTTCTTGGTGTATTTGTGCCTTGGTGTTGAATAGAAACAATAATATGTCTCCAACAGACATGTGCTTCTTCCCAATAAAAAATCCACCGGTGAGTACTCTCACCGGTGGATTTACTTTTCTTCGTTAATATCAAACTTACGCTGCGTTCGACTGCGTTTTGAGTTTGCTCTTCACATTCCGCCCCTGCAGTTGGAAGACCATGAAGCCGTTCCACCAGGTGGGGTGGCCGCTTTTGGGGGTGCGGCAGTCGAGAATCAGTTTATAGTTGTTTTCGCTCTTGTTCATGAAGTCGAGGTTTGCGCCGGAGACCTGGTCCCAATTGCAATCGTCGACGAGGATGATGCAGTTGTCGGCGAAGAAGGGTTCGGCCAGTTCGAGGCCGTCCCACTGGTCTTCATAATCGTGCGGACCGTCGAACAGGTAGACACCGATCGGTTCGTGGTCGTCTCGTTTGAAGTATTCGCGGAAGTCGGACTCGATGAACTGGTCGTTCGGGCCTTTGAACTTGTTGAAGCGTTCGAGAAAGGCTGCGGAAGGGGAGTTTTTGTGCGAGAAGTCATCCACGCCGATGCACCGTTTGTCTTCGTTCCCCACAACACCGCTGAAGTAGGTGAACCCATTCCAGACGCCGATATTGAGATAAACTTGTCCTTCCGGCAGGGAGCTGACGGCCCGATTTATCATCGCCCCGATGGCGAAGGTCGACATGCGGGGAATTTTGCAAATCCGTTTGAAACGGGCTTTGAGTTCGGCGTCGGCGTCCGGGAGGACGGTGTTCATCACCTCAAGATGAAGCCCAAAGTTCCGCAGGAATTTGGCGAGGCCCCGGAAACCGCTCGGGCGGGGACGATCAGGTTGCAGGAACCGGAAACGGACCCCTTTGACAAACTCTGCAAACTCCATCTGGGCAACTCCTTTTGCGCGGCCAGGATTTCAAATCGGGATAAATTCTGTTTCAGAAATCATTTAGGACGGAATTCATAACATAGATCGGGAAATATCGGAACCCCGATTCCGGCCGGCTCTATTCCTTTTCCAGATCACTGTACAGCTTGTGAACTTCGCCCAGGATCCGTTCTTCGATCGATTCGGCGAAGGGACCGGGGAGATCGACGTAAATCATTGCTCCGCCCGCTTCATATCCCCCCTCTTTGAGGACCCGCAGGCTGGGAACATACCCGAAGACATCGTTGGAATACCCTGCAATCCACAGGTTTTTCTCCGGAATTTGAGCCCGGATCAGATGGTCGTAATCGACGACAACTTCTCCCGCAAGCGCTACCATCGTCAACTGGTCACCAAGGCTCAGGCATTGCACCATGTAAGGATATTCCGGGGCGATGGAGCCTTCTGAATCGAGATGATTGAGCATTAACCGGGCGTGCCGACGAATGTAAACGTTTTTGTCCTCCAACCGGGCTTCCAACTCGGCTCGATCAGGTACGGCGGCGAATTCGATCGGGACTTCGCTCAAACGAGACTCAATCGCGCCGGTCAATTTGGTGGGCTGGATGTCCTGTAAGGCGGTTTCCACCGCGAGCGCCAGGGCGGTGCCGTGTAACGAAAGAAATTTTTCTTCCCCGCGCGGATAGGGGTTCTGATCACCGCCACAACCCATCATGAACAGGGCGATTGTTCCGGGATGCAATTTTTCCAACTCAGCCTGGGCGTAACCGGCATAGTCTCCGTTAAACTTCATGATGCCCGTGGTCGTATTGTGGCAAGCGTAACCAAAGAGCAGGGCTTTGAGATTCCCTTCAGCGGAATTAATCGCCAGCACAGGTACCTGATGCTGAACCGGGCCTGCCGGGTAAGGGCTGTTTTTGTAGGAGCCATCAGGCATCGGATAACGACGGTTCATCGCGAAACCCGCTCGCCCGAAGGAATAGTTCACCTCAACTGGCTCGAGATCCTGCAAACTTTTGCCAATGACCTGGATGATTTTTTCCTCGAGGCGTTGGCGATATTGACGGCATTGGGCGGTAATGGCCGGGTCGAGATCGTAAATCGTCGATTTGGAAGGGCGAAGTTCCGGACCGCAATGGGTGTGCGACGCGTTGAGCAGAATCTGATCGGGTCGGAGCTGATGCTGTTCAATAACTGCCGTGACCACATTTTCACGCACAGAACGCGGAATGCCAACGAGGTCCGTGGTGACCATCACCACTCGATTCCCCTCCTCATCCGCAAGGACGAGAGACTTGGCGTATAAATCCTGCAATACTCCCTCGGCAGGAGATTTGCGGGAAGCATAGCCCCCCATCCAGATCTCGTCTTCTGGAGTAATGACGATCTTGGAAACCCCCGCCTGCCAACCGGCTTGCAGACAGTCGGGAGCTGAGAGGAGGAAGAGGGAACAGAGTACGAAAACGGTCCGCAGGTGGAGGCAATTAGCAATCATGGACGCGCTGGAGTTCTAGTGGCTGGAGTTCGAGAGATAGTCCCACTGAAGCGAAGTGCCTATACGGAGACATTTCGGTTTCACTCCTTCAGCATCCTATTTTTCCAGGGCGGGAGCAAGGGTATTCATGTAATGTTCAATCATTCCCGCAACGGCACCTAACTCTTTGTTCCCGCGGGCCTGGACGATTTCACAGTCATCAAACGGGGGTCCCAGCGTCCGTTTCCTCGCAATTTGGATCGTTTGTTGCCAGAACCCGTCGATGACATCAAAGATTCGGGCATGCACAAACAAATGCGACGGATTGAAGATATTGATCACAGACGCCAGAGCAATCGCCAGATACTCGGAGTATTGGCGAATCTCGGTGGTCGGTTGCAGTTTGCCGGTTTGGATGAGTTGAGCCAGCGCTTCAAAATCAAGCTGTTCTCCAAAGTTTTGCGATACATGGCTCAGGAATCCTTCATCGGACGCGACTGTCTCAAGACATCCATGATTGCCACATCCACACAATCGCCCATTGATATCGACCGTGATATGCCCGAGTTCTCCCGCCATTCCATGGTGTCCCTCAATGAGTCGTCCGCCACTGAAAACTCCCAAACCGAGGCCGGTGGTGATATCGATAATCGCAAAATCATCCAACCCTTGAGCGGCGCCGAACAGTCGTTCCCCCAGCGAAAGAGCGTGCATCTCCTGAAAGACAATACACTCGACTCCCAGTCGATTCGCCAGATCCTGACCGGGAGCATGACCATCCGTCATATGTAGGTTAGGAGAGAAGATTGTTTTTTGTTGCACAGAGTTCGTCAAACCCGGAGTCGAGATTCCCACACCGATAATTGATGCAGAATAATTGAGGAGCTCGCGCACTTTCTCTTCCAGAGTATCAATTAGTGCGTTGTAGGTTCCAGGCGTTGGAAACAGATAGGAATGCCTGGAAGAAAGCTGACCATCAAAAGTAGAGATGCCCACCCAGCATTTGCGCGCATCTAGAACAACACCGACGACCTGCATTTCTGAAGCGGAAAAACGAAGCAGCTTGCCTGGTCGTCCGAGTGAGCTTTGTTGTGATTCAACTTCTTCAATCAAGCCCAGGGATAATAGGGAAGCGACAGTTTTGGACGCCGTAGGAGGACTGATTCCCATCAGACGGGTCAGGTCAGCACGAGAGCAGGGACCGTTCTTCAGCAGGATTTCGATCGCCATTCGCTCATTCAGCTTGCGCAGGAGGTTCGGCTGCACGCGCGACGACTGAGGTTTTGCGTTCATACAATTTCACTCACTTCACTGGCCCGAGTTGGATTCTCATAATCCGGTTGGGAACTAGAGTGGTTCATCATGGGGCAACAGTAGGTGATCCACAGAAATGAGAGAGAGCGCTTCAATCCCAATTCCGAATTTTTCATTGTCACCATATTGTCATTTTTGTCGGCCATCAATCAGATGACGATCTTCAAAGGATTCTAAAAGCGTTATAACGACGGTTCGCCCTCAATCCGAGACCAGGAGGGAAGGTAACCTCTATTTCAGAAATTCTCAGCATCGATATCACCAGATTTCAGGAGAAACGGTGAACACCCGTGCGACAGCACCAACCCCAACCACCCATTCAGCCTATTCTCAACTCATCGTATGGAAACGCGACCTTCATCGCTAACCACAGTTAAGATCGCTAACCACAGTTAAGGTTGCTCCCAGTCGAGCGAAAAATTGGTACCAGACTTGCGTACTATTAACGCTGGGGAGCCATTTTTCAGTCGGAGTTGGAAATTCGGGTTCCGAACGGCCGGGATTGACCCTCAATTTGAGAGTAAATAAACTTAGATGAACGAACAAGTTGCGTCAGATAAGTCGTTCTCGGTTAACTGAAAAAAAGACTCCGAGGGTCTCTTCCTGTTTCGTGAGAGACTGCAATAATGGCAGTTTCCCTGGAGCATCGTTTGTGCCCCATTCGATTCACGAGCCCGATTTCTTTATTTTCTTCCTGCCTAGAGTGAGAACTCCATCAAGTTCTCAAGATGTTGGCAGTTCCGGTCTCTCTATTCAAAACCGCGATTTTCCCCTAAATCAATAGTCAACAAGTCAGCACGTTATGCAATTTCTAGAAAAAATCGGTGACCTGTTTTCGTCGTTCACCGGAGCCATTGAACGGTTTATCACCTCTCTGTTTGGTAGCTCCAACGAACGCCGCATCAAGAGGATCGGGTTCGTTCGGGACAAATCCGGTCAGTCGAACATCATTTCAGGTTCGACCCTGGACCGCATTAACAGTCTGGAACCAGAGTGGGAAAAGCGAACCGATGCTGAGTTAAAAGAAACAACGGCGAAATTCCGTCAGCGTTTGGCTGATGGGGAAACATTGGATGATTTGCTTCCCGAAGCATTTGCTGCTGTACGGGAATCGAGCAAGCGCGTTCTTAAAATGCGGCATTATGATGTGCAAATGGTGGGGGGACATATTCTGCATAACGGAATGATCGCCGAGATGTCGACCGGGGAAGGTAAAACGCTCGTTGCCACACTCCCTTCGTACCTCAACGCGCTGGCCGGGTCAGTCCATGTTATTACGGTGAACGATTACCTCGCTTTGCGCGACCGGGAATGGATGGGTCCCGTTCATACGGCCCTGGGATTAACAGTCGGTGCAATTCAGTCGAACATGTCTCCGCAGCAGCGTCAAAAATCATACAGTTGCGATATCACTTACGGTACCAACAATGAATTCGGTTTCGACTACCTACGCGACAACATGAAACCGACCCGTGAGCTGCAAGTACAAGGACCTTTGCAATACGCGATTATCGACGAGATCGACAATATTCTGATCGATGAGTCCCGAACTCCGTTGATTATCGCCGGGCCGGCTCATGATGATGTGAGCAAATACCCGAAAGCGAATCGCATTGCTTCGCAGCTCAAGAAGGATGAACACTTTGAAGTCAAGGAAAAAGAGAAATCCGTTACGATGACGGAAGCCGGAATGCGGTACGCCGAAGAACTGGCGGGCGTAGATTCCTTCTATACGGTTGGAAACCTGGAATGGCCGCATCTGATCGACAATGCGTTACGGGCACATCATATCTTCAAACGGGATATTGATTACGTTGTGCGTGCGAGTGATGGTGAAGTCATCATTGTCGACGAATTTACTGGCCGTCTGATGGAAGGACGTCAGTGGAGTGATGGTTTGCATCAGGCTGTACAGGCGAAAGAAGGAGTGAAGATCAAGTCGGAAACACAGACTTTGGCTACGATCACTCTGCAGAATTATTTCAAGCTCTATGGCAAACTGTGTGGCATGACCGGTACCGCCATGACTGAAGCGAATGAGTTCTGGAAAGTCTACAGTCTGGATGTGGTTACCGTTCCCACGAACCGGCCTTCACAACGTCGTAATTTCCCGGATGTCATCTTCCGAACGGAAAAAGAGAAGTGGGAAGCAATTGCCCAGGAAGTACGGGATGTTCACCAAGAAGGGCGTCCGGTTCTTGTAGGAACTGTCTCGATTGAGAACTCGGAATTGATCAGTAACAAGCTGAATCGTTACGGCATCCAACATAACGTGTTGAATGCGAAACATCAGGAACGGGAAGCAGAGTTGATTGCCCAAGCGGGCCGTAAAGGAGCCGTCACCATCGCGACCAACATGGCGGGTCGTGGTACGGACATCATCCTGGGGGGAAACCCGGAGTTCCTGGCGTGGGATGAATTAGGCCGTCGGTATGAATCCCGTCTTGATGTCCCCAAGCATGAATGGGATTCGCTCACGGATTCGATCAAAGTCCGCGAAGGAATGGACAAAGAAGGGAAAGTCGTTGCCGAATTGGGAGGACTGCACGTCATCGGTTCCGAACGGCATGATTCCCGCCGAATCGACTTACAGTTGCGTGGTCGAGCAGGTCGTCAGGGTGACCCGGGTTCCAGCCGCTTCTTCTTGTCCCTCGAAGACCGTCTGATGCGGGTCTTTGGTGGAGATCGCGTCAAGAACCTGCTCACCTCACTGGGAATGAAAGAAGGGGAGGCGATTGAAAGCCGCATCGTTACCCGGCAATTGGAAGGTGCTCAGAAGCGTGTAGAAGAACGACACTTCGATCAACGTAAGAATCTACTTGAGTACGACGAAGTGATGGACGAACAACGAAAGCGAACCTACGCTTTCCGCCAACAGATTCTGGACGGAGCCAATTGTCGCGAACTGATTCTGGAAATGATCTTCCGTCGGGTAGATGATGCTTGTACGCGGATCCTCGATCCTGAATACCGTTGGGAAACTATCAGCGAATGGCTCCGCCGCGTCTTTGAACTGGATGTAGAATCCCATGCCCTGAAAGGGATGACATCCGAGCAATTACTCTCTTATCTGAAAGAAATGACCTTAGTCCAAAGCGAAGTCGAACTGGGTGAGAAAATCGAAGAAAACTTGCCTACGGGCGGCGATCCGAAATCAGACTGGAACTGGATTGCCATGTCCCGCTGGGTCAACCAACGTTGGGGGTTGAATACCAACGATCGTGAATTGCAGAAACTGGGCCGGGAAGAATTACACTCACACCTGCTCGAACGGATCAAAAAAGCTCAGGAGAAACTGGACTTTTCCGAAGTCAACATTTTCCTCGATCCAGACTGGGCCAAGTTGACCTTGATCAACTGGTTGCGAGGGGCATTTTTACTGGAAATCGATATCGACGAAATCCGCGACCTCGATCCGCAACCGATTAGTGACCTTGTCAAACAGAAATTACGCGACGCATATAACGAAAAAGAAATCCGGTTCCCAGTTGCCGTCGGTCTGGCGAATTTCCTTTCCGAAGACCAAAACGGAGAACGGTATGATCGTGACGGGCTTGTCCGCTGGGCAAACGGTCGTTTTCAAACACGGCTGGATGCGGAAGAGATCCGAACCCGTAACCGGCAGGATATTGAACATTTACTACTCGAACAATCAAAACAGTTTTACGTCAATGAATCGACTATCCAGGAACAGGCCCAAAAGTATTTGCAAGCGGCTTACGCCTCCACGAATGGACAGAAACAGGACGTTCTCAAAGATCTGAGCAGTTGGGCGAATGAATCCTTAAACAGCGAGTTACAACCAGAGGCACTTTCCAATTTGACCGAGCAGGAAGTGCAGCAGGAGATCTTGAAGCAGTACGATCTCCGTTATCGCCCAGAATTGAGACAGGCAGAACTTTCCCTGCTGCTGGAAGTGGTCGACTCCGCCTGGAAAGACCATCTGTATTATATGGACCACCTCCGCTCTGGTATCGGACTGGTTGGTTACGCGCAAAAAGATCCCAAAGTCGAATATAAAAAAGAAGGCCGCAAGGCGTTTCTGATGATGTGGGACCGCATCGATCAACAGGTTTCAGAAGCAATCTTCCGCATGGAAAAAGAGAGCCCGGGCTTTGTGGGTTCACTCTGGCAAATTTCGGCTGTGACGCATGCCGCTCCCGAAGAAGATTATTCAGCGGCTCCTGCTGGTGGCCCTCCAGAAGAAATGTCGGGAGGATCGCAACCGGGTCAACAACCACAGACGGTCGATCCAATCCGAAACTTCGACGAAAAGGTTGGACGAAACGACCCGTGTCCCTGTGGCTCTGGCAAAAAATATAAAAAATGCTGCGGCGCTTGATTCTCATTTCAGAAGAAAGTCGCACAACATCAATGTGAATAGAGAAGGGGAAGGATGTCCCGTCTGCTGCTCAACTGGAGTTGCAATCTTTGCTATCTGGCGGTGATTTTCCTCGCTGCGCCGGTG
>JAGQQC010000106.1 GCA_020426395.1 Planctomycetaceae bacterium | reverse complement strand
CAACCAAGCGAACTGCCCGAAGGTTGATCAGTCATTCTTTCCAAATTCCTGTTACGAACAGCTTCACGATAAACATAAATTTGAAACCGAAACAATCCAACTCAGCCATTAGCCGTTAAGGGTGGAACCATGAGTCAGAAATTATTGGAACTTGTAGAAAAATCGAGCCTGCGTGAAGAACCACTCGAATTCGAAATTGGCGACAACGTCAACGTCCACACCCGAATTCTGGAAGGCCAGAAAGAGCGTATCCAGGTTTTCTCCGGGGTCATCATCGCCAGCAGTGGCAGCGGAACTCGTGAAACTTTCACCGTTCGCCGCATCGTCGCTGGCGAAGGGGTCGAACGAACTTTCCCGGTCCACAGCCCTAAAGTCGCCAAGCTGGAAGTCGTCCGTCACGGTGTCGTCCGCCGCGCCAAACTGTTCTACCTGCGTGAACGAACTGGTAAAGCCACCCGCCTGGCCGAACGTCGTCAGAAAGTAGAGACAACCGAAAAATAGTTCTTCTATTCTTCACCTGTTGTCAGCAATTTGATTCATCCCACGAGGCCGCTTCCTCGCAAGCGACCTCGTGTTTTCATGCGCGATTGGTTTATACTTTTAGTGAAGAATGTACTCCTTCTCAAGATAACAATTCTGTGGAGCTTTCCTCATGCGCGGCTGGTTGGCGAAATTACTGGGTAACAAAGGAGAACGCGCCGCCGCACGCTATCTTCGCCAACAGGGTTACAAAATCATCGCCCGCAACTGGTCGAATCACCTCGGCGAACTCGACATCATCGCTCAACAAAAAACGATGGACGGTCCAGTTCTCGTCTTCGTTGAAGTCAAAACCCGTAAGAGCACTCAATCGGGCCACCCCCACGAAGCGGTCGGTCATCACAAGCAATCCCAACTGACCCGCGTCGGTTTGTCGTACTTGAAGACGCACGGTTTACTGAATCACCGCGCCCGGTTCGATGTCATCTCCATCCTCTGGCCAGAAGACACGAAGAAACCCCAGATCGACCACATCCAAAACGCGTTTGAACCTCCGGGCCGGGGGCAGATGTATTCGTGAAGGGGTGGAACCACAGATAGACACGGATAAACACAGATTTTTGTTACCAAGAAATACACGAACAAGAAGAAACCAGCATGACGGATTACACCTTGATCCATGAATACATCAGGAAGTATCCGAATGATTTCAAAATTAATCCAATTGCTTCAGAAAAAACCGATCAGCTCGTTCAAGAATACCCTGACGTCCCTCAAGATTATCTTGATTTCGTAAGGCAGTTTGGCGCCATGATGATTGGTAACAGCGGATATATGCTCTATGGCAGATTCACTGACCCGCACAAGATTTTTGACCCCGGAGTTCGAGCGTTCCCGGATGTCGTTTTAATTGGGGACGACTTCGCCGGCGCCTCTCTTGGTTACAGGATCAATAAGCAATGTTCGTTAAACAGTCCGGTGTGGGAATTAATCGAAATCAGTTGCGAGAACTATGAAGTGGAACCAGCTTATTTATTTGACGACGATGACTTGAACGATGCCGAAAACTTCAAAGACTGGATTGACAGTTACATTAAGTATTGGTTTTCAGATTGTTGACACAATTCACTCTCATTAAAGAGCGTGAGCAGATTTATTCGTGAACCATAGGAAAAGAATATGGAGCTCATCGCCGCTATCCTCTTTCAACAAGCCTGTGCCTTGTTTGAAGCTAATTATCTGTATTTCATTCTAAGCTTAAAACACCGTTTTGGTGACGAAGCAGAGCAAATTCGTCCTGGCCTCTCTGATGTTAACCGAGAGAATGTCGAAGTGTATCTCGACTTCTTGAAGCCTTTCAAACTTGATCTGGATGACCTTGCCGAAGACTTTTCAACATTAAACGAAGCTGAAAAATCAGACAGCTTGTATGAATTCATTCCGACTATTCTCATCGATTTCGATAACGAAATATTTCATTCAGCGCATCCGGAAGACGTTCATTTGAATTTCAAAGACTATCTCCCTGACGGATGGAAATTTGAAACTTCTAAAGACGTTCGTCCTTCCCTTCCCCGCGAGGTCGCTTACTGGCTCGATTGGTAGAGTCCCTCAGGTACATTTACATTATTTGATGTATTCTCGTGCGAACATTCATCGAATTTCTTAACTGCTATTTTTCGTCCATGTTTCTTATTTCGTCCGATTCCTCTTCTGGCATCGGGCGGATTGGTGGTATGCTGGACTTTCCTTAATACTCAGCCGTTGCCCTTCTGATGCAGGACTTGTTCTGATGACTCGCTTCGACGACTCCGCGATTCCTTACGCGACACCGGAAGAATCCCCTCGGTCTCTGGGGCGGACGACGCTGGGAGTCGTGCTTATTCTGGCGGGATTGGGAATCCTATATCAGTACTGGCCCAGTTCGACGCTGGAGCAACCTGCCACCGCGGCGGTTTCTGTTGAACGTGGCGAGCAGCCCGTCAACGCGGATTCCGGCAAACGATTTACAAAGGTCAAACGCCCCATCGCCGACGTCTACCCCGGCATGCGGGCAACGGCCGAGAATCCGACCGACGATATCGATCTCGCGTTCGGCACGCAAGTTGACTCGAGCAGTTGGAAGCAGGTCGTTCTTAAAGCGCCGAAGAAGAAGGGAAGCTATGCCGACGTCTGGTTGTTGCGACCCGAAACATGGATCGCCTCGCACAACGCTGTTGTGGGTGGCAAGATTCAGCTTTCGCTGCCCGAGGTGGGTGTCGAAGGGGAAGCGGAAGTACTCCGCATCGAACCTTGCCCGGAAATACAGGCGGGTCCCGGCCGGGTTGTCACGGGCCGATTCGTGCACCACGACGCCGAACTTGTCGATCTTAAGATTGCTTCCGAATCGAGCTCCATCGGCACGACGCCTAACCACCCCTTCTGGTCCGAAGACCAGCAAGCGTTCGTCCGGGCCGACGAACTGGAACCGGGCGAACAGGTCCGCACGCTTACCGGCCTCTCCACCGTCGAATCCCTCACCAAACGCGAAGGCCTCCACACCGTCTACAACCTAGAAATCCAGGTTGACCACGTCTACCACGTGGGTGAGGGCGGGGTGTTGGTGCATAATATTTGTGCGAAACGCGTTCGTCATATAAAATCGTTGATGGCAGAAGGCTTGAGCAGGGACGAAATTAAAGCTGTATTGAATGATAACGCAAGCCCCTTACTGAGAAACTATCAAGGAGAGAGAGTAATCATTCCTGAAGGGCATATTATGAGTCCCCGAGATCCCGTAATGTCGGCGGTTCCTGAATTTAGAAGAGGTCCATTTACTACAACTCAACGTGATGATTTTCTGCGAGGCAATTCTGGCGGAACACACTTGTCACCACATCATCGACACCAGATACCTACAACACATGGTGGTGTTATTGACGAACTTCCAGGTCCTGGCCATCCAACAGGGAATATTCATACTGCAGGTTCACCTTCAAGGCATCCTGGCCCTTCAGTCTTTAATTCCATGCAGAATGGTAAAGCATTACGTGCCAGCGAAATTCGAGATCACTGGCAGGCAAAAGGGCAGCGATTGGTTGAAGTTGAACCCGGTGTGTGGATTGATCCTGGAATTAGTAATTAGTGGTGGAGAAGATGAGTCTTGAATCATTGAGAACTACACTTGAGGGGTTAAATGTATCATTTGCGGTAATCGCAGAATTATTGTCTGGAGAAATTCAGTTTTATGGAGACCGACAAATGATTGGTGACCCTCACTTAATTGAAGCTTTATTTGGTGATAACTCTGCTATCCAAACACTGAATAAATCTCTTGAAGGACAGCTTCTTCCACAAATATGGTCGCAAGGAAAAATTACTTGCGTGGTATGCAAGCCAACAGAGAACATTATTGTTGGACTATTTCATTCCGATCATCGAACTGCTGTAGAACATTATCAGTGGTCTAAAAAAGCTGATGCGATGATACGATTAGTATACACTGAAAATCGGTAGTTAATCTTAGTATTGTGATAGTAGAGCAGTTTCAAAAACTCTTAAAAATAATCGTGATCGAAACATCACAGGTCAGTTCAAGAATCGATTGATCCGACAGGCGTATGATAAATTTGCGGAATCGGATCCTCAAAAGTTTGCCAGACTTCGAGAGAGAATTACTGGGTTGCACCCCGACCATATTCAAGACCTCCAACTATCCTGACCTGGATGACTCATCTAACCTATGGCTTCTTGATGGAGTTGTAAATGTCGATTTGGGACGACAGATCTGGCAACAGATACGAAATTTACCCAATGGGACAATTATCGACAAAGTCGATATAAGAGGGTTTTAATATGTCGTGGTTAGAAAAGATGCAACAAACGAAGCTGGCATTAGTTGAGAATCCAAGACTCCAGATCGTATTTAGTTCATGCACACCTGCACCGGAAACATTCATTGACTTATTAAGAGATCGTTACCCATTTCTTCCTGAAACATACTTATTGTTCTTAAAACAAACGGATGGTGCGGACATTTGCATGTTTGTTTTAGCAGGATCAGGTGAGTCATCATTTCCATCAATCGAAACCTTGATAAAACGATGGAAACCCAATCTTGGTAGCGGTCCAATTTTACCAATCGGCGAAGATCCGAGTGGAGATTGTATTGCCATCATCAAAGACGGAAGTGTTGTTGCCATTGATTACACGATAGATTCTACAGATGAAGCAACATACCTTGCAGATTCATTTGATGACTTTCTGGATAATGTCTTAATGGGAAACAAGTATCCATCACTCTTCCCGGGTGGACTTACCCCTCATCATGAAAACGAATGGACACATTTCCTACGAGAAAAAGGCTGGCTAGGTTCTGTTTAGCACAACCAAACGTTGCAAGGTCTTGGGGCTACAAAGGTGGAGAAAAAAGTGACTTAATCAGGGCTATTGGTCAGCGTGCACAAGAGTCAGGGTTTAATGTTATTCGCTTTAAGTCTGAACGTTCAGTCGGCAACAATCTCGTGATCCTCAAGGATTTTGATAAGATTCTACATCCTAAAGGATTTGGAATGACTCAATGAAACTTATCCTCTGGAAATATCAATGCAAAGATTGTTACTCATGGTTCAAATCTCTTGAATTGAGTGGAAATTATGGGGCTTTTTTATTGCGATCCCTGTCAAATGAATTCCGTTTTTTGGATGCTATTTCTGATTCTGCATTTAAGGAAGTGTCAACCTTTGTCAAACGTCATTGCAATCTTGATGAAAGCAAATGCGGAAAGCTTGTTAAAAGCATATTTACGATTACATGTGATCCCGACTTCAAAGGACATATGTTTTACATAAATCTTCCTCCTCAATGCCCGCATTGTCATTCTCGAAGCATAGCACATGACTGTTGTCCGGAACCATTAGAGTTCATTGAGTTAGCCATACCTGATGTTTCACACCAAAAGTGGAATGGTTTATCAGAAGTAGATAAAGAAGCTCGTTTGAGCGAAGCGCTTGAGCAGGAACTCTCAAAATAAGATTAAGTTTTCTCGTTCATCCTCGACAAATGTTTTAGCATATGAGGAATCAGGTTGATCTGCGATGTATTTTGTGACTATAGACAAAAATGGAGACGCGATTGAAAGACGCAAGCCATTTAGCGATTATGCGGAAGCAATCAAGTATTTTTCAAAGTATTATCAACCAAAACTTGGCCGCGGGACATTGAAGTTTACAACAGAGGTTGTCGATGGAGAATTTGTTCGTTCGTATTCGGAGTTGGTTGATCCAACTACAATCGATCCAAGTGATCATGCCCGTTATGTACGTTCCATAAAGATGGATAATGCTTTCAGCTATGATGGATCATTTGTCTTCTTGATCGAAAGCGACTTGGGAATTCAGGACTATGACAAGAATGATGACGAAGAATAAAAACTTGGGATTCCCCGCTATGCGCCTGAAAACACGCATGTGTCAAATTGATCCTTGTTTTATAGGTTGAAGTGCAGCCGCAACCGGGTTCCAGGATGGGTTTTGGTAAAGAGCCACTTGAGCGGGTAGCCTCCCTTCAGCCCCGCCTCTTCAATTGCTACGATAGCCCTCCTTATGCCCTTCCATGCCTTGGGCGTCTAAATCGTAGTTTTGCTGAAGAGAATCGCTGAATGACCAGGAAAGTGCTTATTACGCCGGAATGTTTGTACGAGCAACCGGGGCGTCATGTCGAATTGTTCCAGGGGAATGGATTTGAGGTGGAGTATCCGGAGGATAGTACGTTCACGCGGGGGCATTACAGCTTGGAGGAAAGTGTGCGGGTGCTCGCTCCTTATGACGCGGTCATTGCCGGGTCGGAGCCGTATGCGGCGGAATTGCTTGACCGATTGCCGAACTTGAAAGTGATCGCCCGGTTTGGGGTGGGGTATGATCCGGTTAATGTGCCGCACTGTACGAAACTGAGTAAAGCGGTGACGATCACGCCCGCATCGACGCATGAGGCCGTGGCGGAATTAACATTGGCATTGATTTTTGCCGTGGCCAAATCGATCATTCCGAATGACATCAGTACCCGGGAAGGGGCCTGGAGCCGGGTCGTGCTCTATCCGCTCCGGGAACGGGTGATCGGCCTGGTGGGGCTCGGGAGAATTGGACGCAGCACGGCGATTCGAGCGAAGGCACTTGGAATGCAGGTCATTGCCCATGATCAGTTCGCTGATCCGACATTCGTGCAAGAGCAGGGGATCGAAATGGTTTCCCTGGAGGAATTACTCAAGCGATCCGATTATGTTTCGTTACATGCTCCGATGCTTCCCGAAACGAAACATCTCATCAACAAACAGACATTGGCGTTGATGAAACCGGACAGCGTTCTGGTGAATACTTCCCGCGGCGGACTCGTTTGCGAGGCCGATTTACTGGAGGCGTTGAACTCGGGACAGATTCGCGCCGCGGCGCTCGATGTCTTCGAGCAGGAACCTCCTTCAACTGATAATCCACTCTTCCAACTCAAAAATGTGATTGTATCGCCACATATGGCGGGGCTCGATCATGTCTCCGTCGCTAATATGGCCTTCGAAGCGGCGCAATGCATCGTCAAATTGAGCCAGAACAACTGGCCCGAGGGAAAAGTGGTCAACAGTGAATTGAAAACCAGTTGGAGCTGGTGATAATTGGCAATAAGAGGCGTGTGTGGAATTGCGATTTCGCCGCCCGACTTTTCCGCGGAACCTTGCTGTGCAAACAGTGATCGAGTTCCCTGCCCCCTACTTGTTTTTGTTTGCATTATTTATCGGATTGAATCATGACTGAGACGAAAGAGAATCAAAACTACACGTTCCAGGCCGAGATTAAGCAGTTGCTGCATCTGTTGTCTCATTCCCTGTACCAGAATAAAGAGATCGCGATTCGTGAATTGGTCTCGAATGCGTCGGATGCGCTCGATAAGTTTCGCCACATTGCGCTGACGGAATCGAAGTATGCCGATGAAACGCCGCTCGAAATCAAGGTGGAACCGGATAAAGATCAGAAAGTGCTCACGATCCGTGATAACGGAATCGGGATGACCAAAGAAGAATTGATCGGTAACCTGGGAACGATCGCCCATAGTGGTTCGCTTGATTATCTGAAAAACCTGACCGGCGACGCCAAGAAAGATGTCTCGCTGATCGGGCAGTTCGGAGTCGGGTTCTATTCCGCCTTTATGTTGGCCGATCGAGTCGAAGTCATCACCCGCAGTTACCTGGAAGAAAGTGGTTGGCAGTGGGAATCGTCCGGAACGGGTGAGTTTTCAATCAATCCCGCTGAGGTCGAAGAGCGGGGAACACAAATCCGGTTGTATCTCAAAGAGGAGCTGGAAGAGTTCACGAATCCGGAACGGCTCAAATACATTCTGACTCGTTACAGCACGTTCGTTCCGCATCCGATTCTCCTTGAAGGGGAGCATGTTAATAACCAGCAACCGATCTGGGTCGAACCGAAAAGCCAACTGACGGACGAACAATACGAAAGTTTCTATCAGTACCTGACGCATCGCACGGATGAAAAGCCGCTTTGGCATTTGCATCTTTCGGCAGATTCTCCGATTCAGTTTCATTCGATCCTGTATTGTTCGCCCCATAACCTGGAAAAGATGGGCTTTGGCGTCATGGAGCATGGCCTGCACCTGTGCGCCAAACGGATTCTGGTCGAGAGCCAATGCCGGGAACTTCTCCCTGAGTATCTGCGATTTGTGCAGGGAATTGTCGATTCCGCCGACTTGCCGCTCAATGTCTCCCGGGAAAGTTTGCAGGACAACACGATCTTCCGGAAGATCAAAAAAGTGCTCACGAAAAAAGTACTCGATCACTTGCAGAAGATCGCGGAGGATTCGAAAGAAGAGTACCTCAAGTTTTACAACGAGTTCGGGATCACGATCCGCGAGGGAGTTAATCAGGACTTTGAGAATCGGAATAAAATCGCGAAGTTACTTCGGTTCCGCTCGTCAGACTCCAACGGGGAAGAACTGACTTCGCTCGACGATTATTTGAGCCGGGCCAAGGAAGACCAGAAGCAGATTTACTATATCGGTGGTCCTTCATTACCCCAGATTCGGAACAACCCGAATCTGGAAGTTTTCAAACGCAAAGGGTTGGAAGTTCTCTATCTGGTTGATCCGGTAGATGAATTTGCGTTGGCTCAGTTGTTTACCTATGAAGAGAAACAGATCGTATCCGTCGATAGCGCGGACATCGAATTCCCGGAAAGCACGAAAGAGGCCGATGGGGAAGAAGAAACCAAAGCGGAAGAGGCGGCCCAGGCTCCCGGGTTTGAAAAAGTCGTGGAGCTTTTCAAGGAAGCGATTGGCGATCAAGTCGAAGACATCCGGGCATCGAAACGTTTGACGGAAGGAATCTGCACGCTCGTCAGTACGGGGGGAATCAGTACCCAGTTGGAACAGGCACTGAATATGTCCTCCCAGCAGCAGATGCCTCTTTCCAAACGGATTATGGAAGTAAATGCTTCCGCCCCGCTCATCAAACGGTTGGCTGATATCTCCGGCAACGAACAGCATCAGGAGTTCATCAAAGACTGTGGTCGTCAGATCTACGCCAACGCGATGCTCTCTGCAGGGTTGCTACCCAACGTCGAAGAGATGGTGCACCGGGTCGACGACCTCCTGTTGAACGCCGCTCAAAATCGCTCATCGATTGTGACTTAATCCATGTCGGTTAGCCCAGACAATCGCGATAGCGTTGTCTGGGTACCGCAGTCACAAGCGGCGAAGCACCCGTAAGCTATGTACTTCAATCCGTGTTCAACCGTGGTTCCGGTTGATCGAGCAGTTTCATGCGGTCTTGATGTTCCTGGAGAAATTCAGCGACGCCGTCTACTTTTTTGCCGCGAATTCTCAAACCCAGCCTCACGCAATCGAAATAGATCATGTTAATGGCTGGGACGATGATCAACGTCAGGATGGTGGCGAAGACGAGACCGAAGGTGAGTGTGACGGCCATCGGAATCAGAAAGACCGCCTGAAAACTCGTTTCAAACATGAGTGGTGTTAAACCGGCGACGGTGGTTAAGGTTGTCAACAAGATCGCCCGCAACCGGAGACGGGCGCCGCTGATCGTCGCTTCCATTTCATTCAAGCCGGCCCGGATTCGAGAGTTGATGAAGTCGACCAGCACCAGCGAGTCGTTCACAATGATTCCCGAAAGCGCGACCACCCCGATCCGACTCAACATCGTGAAGGGGTTATCAGTCAACCAGTGACCAATAATTGCTCCCTGAATTCCAAAGGGTATTGCCATCATGACAACGAGGGGTTGGAAATAAGACCGGAACAAGGCTGCCAGGCAAAGGTAGATGAGTAATAGCGCGACTGGGAAAGCGATCCTTAAGCTGGAAAACGCTTTGGTTCGTTCTTCATAATTTCCCAGGAAAATCAGTTCGGTTCCGGGGAACTCGTGTGCAAGTTCACTGTTAAACGTTTTTTTGATCGCTTCGATGATATCCGCGATATTGGCCGTGCCGTCCTGTTCGTTCACATCAGCGAAGACGGAGATGGAAGGTTTCATATTTGTGCGGTTGAGGGTTGTGAAACTTTCCGATTCTTCCAGAGAAGCCACTTCCGAGAAAGGAATCCAGCCTCGGTTTTGATAACTCGTCCCCGTTGGCAGATACATCGCTTCCAGGTTGTAGATGTTGTGCCGGAATTCTTCCGGATATCGGACCATGATTTTGATGTCTTCCCGATTGCGGGAGAACCGTTTGGCTTCCTTGCCATAAATGGCTGAGCGGACGTGATTTCCGAGGTCGGTGACAGTGATACCGGTGGGACGGGCGGCTTCGCGCAGGCGAATTTGAGCTTCGCGTTTCCCCTGATCGTAATCGTCATCGATGTCAAAAACTCCTGCGTAACCGGCCAGTTCTTGTTTCAGTCGTTCCGACATCGGTTCGAGATAATCAGGATTGGTCGAGGCAATTTTTATTTCAATCGCTTTTCCTCCCGGGCCGCCGCTTAATGCCTGCCAGACAATCGAATTCACGCCTGGAAGTTTGCTGGAGATCTTTCGGAATTCAATCAGCAATTCTTCGCTCGAACGTCCATCGCGAGCCTCTCGTGCGTCGGCAGGTAACAGTTCGATGACCAATTGACCGATATGCGATTGATCGTCTGTCCCCGTGGAACCTGCCCCGGCAATGTCATAAGCCCGGCCAATATTCATCCGCACGTTCACGACTTCCGGAAACTGCTTGACGAACTCGCTGATCTTACTGACTTCTCTCTTGACGAGTTCGGTGCGAACCCCGATCGGCATTTCCACAACGCAGATCAAGGTTTCGGAATCCATCTTCTGAATGAAGACATCCTGCACGATGCCCCCCTTCAGGATTCCATAGGCCAGGATGGCAGTACAGGTTCCCAGGGTGACGGTTAAATAGCGCCAGCGAAGAGTAAACCGGAGAAACCGTTCATAAAGCCCGGCCAGAAGTCCGTTCACAAAATGGTCTCGACCATAGACGAACTTGCTGTAGGAGGAGCGGATGATACCCATCTTCCGGGGTGGGTCATCAGTGAGTTTCATTTCTTTATTTTTTATTTCAGGAAGGTGAGCCAGGTGAGCAGGCAGAATCAAAAGGGCTTCGATCAGTGAGACGGAAAGGGAAGCCAATACCACCAGTGGCAATTGGCCCATGAAGTCACCAATTTGTCCCTGAATGAAAAAGAGAGGAGAGAACGCGGCGATGGTGGTCAACACGGCGACCGTCACGGGCCACATCACTTCCTCCGCCCCCTTCACTGCGGCCTTAATGGGTGTCATTCCTTCTTCAACATGACGGTAGATATTTTCCCCAATCACAATCGCATCATCGACGATAATACCGAGGACGATAATCAGGCCGAACAACGACAGCAGATTGATCGTCACTCCGAATGCCCACATGACGATGAAGGTACCGAGAAAAGAGACCGGCAGCCCCACAGCAGCCCAGAAGGCAACTCGCCAGTTCAGGAACAGGTTGAGTGAGATCAATACCAGGATCAACCCGTTCAGGCCATTGCGGGTCATCAGATCAAGTCGCCCTTCGACAAAACGCGAAAGATCGGTATGCAGTGAGACTTCGAAGTCGTGATTAAATGGCTGCTGAAGGGATTCCCGATAGG
>JAGQQC010000105.1 GCA_020426395.1 Planctomycetaceae bacterium | reverse complement strand
TACAACGGCCTCCTGCCCGATATAAAGGTGACAAAAGCCTCCGATCAGCCCCATACCATAGAGCTGCCCGGCCTTTTCCTCGAACCTGCGGATCAGGAGCATATCGCGGTAAAATTGCTTTAGCGTTTCGAGCGAAGGCTCCGGCGCGCTGTTTGAGCCGCCACCCCGCTTCTGCTGACGGGCAGATTGCCCTTTTGTCTTATCCTTAGTTTTCGCTTGTGCCACGATGCAAAAGCCTCCCCTTTATCAAATAGACCACGATTAAATCTTTTTCTGTTTGCTACATGATTTGGAGAAAACGCGCCAGCGAAAAACACGCTTTGCTGCGCCGCAACATATTGATATATATAGGAAAAAGAGAAGAAAAATCCATAAAGAGCACAAAAGGCGAAATTTAATTACTCACCACCAAAAGCTCGTCAGGGCGCTTAAACCCTAGATTTAGCCTCACTTTTTCGTCCAAAAGATCTTTGTCGACCTGTCCGGGACGCATCGAAGCGACCTTTTTTTCTAAAATCTCACGCTCCAGACGCAAAGCATCGTTTTTTTGCGACATTGTCGCTATAGACGAATTTACAGCAACCAGACGCGGAACACTCCGGGAGCCTTGAAGAGTATGATAGGTAAAATAAAAACACAATGATATGCCGATCAAGGCAACCATATGGCGCCGGAGAACAGACCCGCCTTGTGCATAAATTGTGTTCATACCCCTATAGAATCACATTTCAGCCCTGTGGACAAGTCAAAAAATTCTTTTGATTCAATGGATTAATGAGTACAAACCCGGAACAAACCCAACTAACCGATTCAAATGATTCGAAAAAATAACCCTACACATTTTCCGGGATGAAAAGGTACCAGACATCATCATAGTGATACCCGCGCTGATCTGTGGGCGGCTTATCCAGTTTTACGGCTCGCAACCTATCATTCACCATAACCTCATTAAAGTGGTGAAAAAGCCGTATAATATTTCCAGTTGAGACTGAAAAATCGTCTCCGTTCCCTTCGTTAAGGGCACTGAGAATTCTTGCAGCCCGCTCATCAAGTCCTTCTTCAGAAGGTTCGGAAACTATATATCCATCCGGCATCAACTGAACACCGCCATGTTCTCGCGGCTCGAATGATGGCTCAAGAACGCCCTGCCCATTGGAGGTTCTCCACTGCGCTGCCCACTGCTCGTCCTCAACATGCTCAACCCGCATAATGGTTTTTGCACAATCAAGACTAATCCTCACCCGTTCGTCCGAAGTTCGTTGATGGGCTGCTATTTGGAAGAATATACTGGAATAAACTCCCTTTTCCTTCAAATCGTCCAAAGTAACAACTTGCGGGGTTTCTGAAGTCATGCCTCACCTCTTTTGATAGCTTGTAGTCAAGGATGTCCTTCTTATAGAAACCCCAAACCGCGCCGTCAATATGAAAAGAATATAAAACTAAACCCCGCCGATATCGGCCGGGGCTTTTTGGAGAACACGCTCAATCGCGATGGGCCAAATTTCCTCAGAAGGGATTTCACCGGATATCAGGGCCGGGTCATAGTCAATCACGCCCCATTTGCCGCGCGTGATTTCCCGGTTGAGTTGGAGCATGGCCCAACCCGCATAGCCGTAAAAGAGGCGTTCATCCGGTGATATCTCCGGAATATCTTCCAGCGGGGACAAGCTATTATAAGGGATCAGCACAGGCGGGTCACCGCGCAGGATCAACCAACTCCCCTTATCCGCAACTACAGGCCCGCCGCGCATCAGGCGCAAGCGCCCGCCCTCTTCTTTCTCAAGGGGCATATTCGGCTTGTAATCGTTGTCTCGGAGAGGCTGGTTAATCACGATACCATGCGCCCCCCACAGCGTATGCCGCTCAACGTAAATCACTGTTTTTTCAAAGTAACCGCCATTGAGCATACCCGTGGCCACAAGAAATTTCCCGCTCTGCCCCTGATACAAGCTCAGGATACTCGGCAGAGCGATCAGCAAGATGCCGAAGAAAAGATATATTCTGGCTTCTCTAGGGGTTGCTTTCATCCCCTTCTCTCCGTGTTTCAGGCTGCGTTTTTCCGCCGCACGCCAGAGGCCGATGGCGCAGCGCGCAGGAACCCTGCTCCCTCATACGTCGCCGATGGGCCTAAAAGTTCCTCAATCCGGAGCAAGCGGTTATATTTTGCCACGCGGTCAGAGCGGGACAAAGAGCCTGTCTTGATCTGCCCGGCATTGGTCGCAACGGCGAGGTCGGCGATGGTAGTGTCTTCCGTCTCACCGGAGCGGTGCGACATGACAGCCGTGTAACCATTGCGCCCAGCAAGTTCGACCGCTTCGATTGTCTCGGTCAATGAACCGATCTGGTTCACTTTCACGAGAATGCTGTTCGCAACACCCGTTTCGATTCCCTGCTTCAACCGTTTGGAGTTCGTTACGAACAGGTCGTCACCCACGAGCTGGCATTTAGAACCAATCGCATCGGTCAACGCTTTCCAACCATCCCAATCATCTTCGGCCAAGCCGTCTTCGATCGAGCAGATTGGATATTTATCAACCCAACCGGCAAGGAGATCGACCAGTGCGCCTGAATCGTACTCTTTCCCTTCGAGGGTATAGACTTTTTTCTCGGCGTTGTAGAGTTCCGAAGAAGCACAGTCGAGAGCGATTTTAATCTGCTCGCCCGGTTTGTATCCGGCGTTTTCGATGGCAGTCAGAATGACTTCAATCGCGGCATCGCCACTGGGAAGGTCGGGAGCAAATCCCCCTTCATCACCGACGGCGGTGCTCAAACCTTTTCCGCCCAGAACTTTTTTCAAGTGATGGAAAACTTCCGTACCGGCACGAAGGGCTTCGCTGAATCGATCAAAACCGAGAGGCATGACCATGAATTCCTGGAAGTCGATTCCATTGTTCGCATGCTCTCCCCCGTTGATGATGTTCATCATCGGCGCCGGTAAGCGGCAAGCCCCCACACCTCCGACATAGCGGAAGAGAGGCAAAAAGCTGGAGCGAGCAGCGGCGTGTGCGGTGGCAAGTGAACAAGCCAGAATGGCATTGGCACCCAACTTTGATTTGTTTTCAGTTCCGTCTGCTTCAATCATCGCCCGGTCAATACTGGCCTGATCGGTGGCATCCATCTCTATCAGAACATCAACCAGGTGCTCGTTGACATTCTGTACGGCATCACGAACCCCTTTACCCAGATAGCGCTCTCCTCCATCACGGAGTTCGCAAGCTTCGTGGGTACCGGTGCTGGCGCCACTCGGGACCGCGGCACGGCCAACACTACCATCTTCCAGCTCAATATCGACTTCGACGGTGGGGTTTCCACGGCTATCCAGAATTTCGCGAGCGTGTACACCAGAAATACTGATACTCATTGATTTTTGATCCCTTCTTGAACACTGTCTGTCTTTTGCGACGCTATTGTATTGTCGTCTCAGGGAGGAAGCGTTGACGCCTCTCCCCAACGGAAAATCGCTGGTCGAACCGGGCCGAACTGCGGTACGGTCCTTCAGCGGCACGAATCTTGTTAGGACTTCCGCTTTTTAGCAAATTCGCGACAGACCTGCCATCCTGCGGGATGAACAGTCGATGAAGAAGCGTCGAAAACCGGCTTATAAGGTCCAGTTACGCCTATTTAGGGATCAACCAGGACCGGATTTTCGGTCGCTTTGTCGAACATTTCCCGCCATTCCGCAGTCCCGTCGTCCGGTAGGAATTCAGCCGTGACCCCTTTGACGAAGAAGGGTGTCTCCTGTCGCATAGAAGGAGCCAGGTGGAAGTTCCCTTCTTTGGCCGAGGAAAAGTACATTTTGCGGCCATCCGGGTAAATTGTCACCATCATCCAGGGAGGATTGGGACGTTCGGCAGGTCTATAGACCTTATATTTCTCCACGACATCCCAGTCGACCTCGTAACCAAGCCCTGGCGTCTGGGGGATCTCGGCGAAACCGTTTTTGACTTTGATCGTCGATTTGAGCAAGTCATGAGCGTACAACTGATGGCAGTTCACTGCCGGCCAGGTCGCGTGTGAGTTCACCGCACCGAAGTGGAGAGAGAAGGCCGCTGTTAAACCAGTCCCCACCAATTGCAGCCAGAACGGTTTGTCAGCCATCGCACAGACCGCTCCCGCCTTCATGACTCCGGTGGCTCCCCCGCCAACCACATATCCATCACAAACATTCTCTTTGATGGAAACAACCGGTTCCGGCGAACCGTAGTGGTGAGCAATTTTGACGTCGGTGGCCGCGCAGATTTTCTGGTTGCCTTCAATGTCTCGCTGAGGAATAGGTGATTCGAAGATATCAACCTGCGGATACTTCTCTAAATCGTGCAACACGGGAATGGCATGCTCGGCATCCCAGAGGGTGTCGTTAAAGTCCATGTCGATTTTGAATTCAGGGGGAACCGCTTTACTGGAGATATCGACCTGGTACCAAACATCCCACCAGGGGCGTCCCTTTGTTTTGTAAGACATGTACCCCGTTTTGTAAGCGAGCGCACATTCGGCCGCCATGTCTTCAGGTGAAGTATCAATGTTCCACCAGGAGAGCGGGGTTTTGTCGTTCACTTGCTTCCCAAGCAACCGATGCACAGGGACTCCCGCATTACGGGCGATGGCATCAAAAATCGCCATCTGTAAACCCGCCCCCAAACCATCGTCCCACATGACGTCGAGCGCATTCTTGCCCATCACATTCTGAACATCTTCATCCGAGGGGACTCCCCAAGTGTAATAGAGCAAGGTTTCCCCGACTCCTTTTGCTCCAGAAGCGAGTGTGACTTCGATGATCTCGGTGTATTTCCAGTGAGGCAGTTCCCGCCGCATTGCCCGTTCCGGTGCGGGTCGAAAAGGAACTTCGCAAGTCACCTGTTTAATATCGACGATTTCCAAACCAGAAGGCTTTGCCGCAAACTCGGCGGCATAACTGACCGAATCGAAAACTCGTCCGACAGTCATTGCCCCGACACCCAATATCGCAGAGCCCAGAAATTCACGGCGGCTGAGTTGATCGATATCCCAAAGTCTGGCACGTTGCATAAGTCAATATCCCCGGAACGGAAAAAGGTGTGGGTACAGGTGAGTCAGTTTGTCAGCGGGCAAAGGCCGGGCGAGTGAGGAAAAACTCGCTGACAGATAGGAGGTCATTGATTTATTAGAAGGGAACCGGGGAGGGATTACCAGCGTGGATTGAGGGTTTTTGAGAGAAGGGGGATATGACAAACGGCGGCCCCAGACAACTCTTCGAGATTGTCTGGGCCACCCTTCATTCTTAATTCTTACAAATCGAGAATATTCTCAACGCCCAGTTCTTCCGCCATTTTGCGGTATGAATCACAGACGGAATCGGGGACTGGAATTCCCTCGGCGATGCGTTCCAGGCGAGTGCGGTGTTCAAATTCGCCGGGAGCGAGGATTTCGCGATCTTCGGAAACTTTGGGGGATGATTTCACCCAGTCGATTAACTGGTTGGTCTCTTTGTGAAAATCCTGAAGGGTGACGAAATTTTCAATTTTGATGACCGTCAGGAAGAAACCGTTCTGTGACATATAATCTGTCGTGTGACTGGTACCAGCGTGGGAGAGTGCGCCCGCGAGGATGTCCATCATGAAGGCGAGGGCGTAACCTTTGTGACCGGCGATCTGTCCTCCCAATGGGATGAGTGAACCGGCGGGAGGACCGATCAATAACGACGGATCCGTCGTTGGGTTTCCATCCTTATCGAGAATCCAGTCGAGTGGAATCGATTCTCCTTTGGCTTGAGCGACGATACATTTTCCCACGGCGACGTTACTGGCACTCATATCCAACACGAGTGGATATTCTCCCCCGGTCGGTGCTCCAATCGCGAGTGGGTTGGGAGGTAGACGTCGTTCAGTTCCACCAAAGGGAGCCATCCAGGTCGCCCCCCCATGATTGTTGATCGTTGCAATCGCCACACAATCTTGCATGGCGGCCATCTCGACATAGGTTCCCAGGCGTCCCAGGTGACCCAGGTTGTGGACCGTGACGGTCGCCACTCCATTTTTCAGTGCTTTTTCAATAGCCAGGTTCGTCACTTGCTGACTGGCGACATGTCCTTGCGAGTTATTGGCATTGATGCAGGCAGTCGAAGGGAATTCTTTTTCAAAGGTCAGTCGGCATTCTTTTTCGACCTCTCCGTTCTTGAGTTCGTTCACATAACGACCGACGAGCATAATACCGTGAGAATCGTGTCCGACGAGACTGGAACCGACGACCGATTCAGCGAGGAGTTGAGCATCGGGCAGAGAAAGACCAGTTGCATGAAACAGTTGTTGGCAGAATAAAGTCAGTTCCGGAGCAGGAAGATATCGCAAGGGAGACTCCTTTGAGTCAAAAAATCGCCAGTAGGAAAATGTTTTACAGAATGCACAATCAGGTTGTTTTTGGTTTAATGAGATCAGTTTGTAGGATATTCAGGTGAAAGTTCAACTGATAACGATCTAATTTCATCGGCAGAGGAGCTGAAACTCGCTTTCCTCTCTCGATATTGCCCGGGTAATTAAACATTTGCTCTATGACTGTTCCCGAAAACAATCAGGTCCAACTCCCGGTTTACCCGGCAGCAGTCATCCTGGATGGACTGAAAGTCCTGTTCCTGGGGCTCGTTTTTGCATTATTCGCTGGTGCGATTCTGTGGGTGAATGAATGGAACAATCTGACCCGGATCAAAAATCAGCTACAAGAAGAAACCGCAATTGTCGAACTGGATCCGAAGTGGATCGTCAATTCGGACTATGAAGGGAAACTGATCCATCTGACGGGAGCCCTGAAAACTACGGAGCCGATTCTTGAAGACTGGTTGAATATCAAGATCGAGGGAATCCGGTTATTCCGTCGGGTGCAGGTTTACGAAGAAACCGACGAGAAGGTAATCACACAAGAGCAAAGTGAACCATCCACTTTACACAGCGGACGCTGGATCGATAAGACCGCCGTTGAGGTTCCCGCGGTCAACTCCTCCATTCCCGCGCAAATCGTCCGCACAAACAACTGGTGTACGGAACACGGTCTCTTGGGCGAGCATCCGATCAGCCCCTCATTACTGGAACGATTGACTCACTTTCAACAACTGAACTTTTCCCAGCATATCAACCTGGAGCAATTCAACACCTCCGATAAAAGCGATGTACTCCCTCAGTCTAATTCCAAGACGTCACCCACCTTACCAATGCGCTGGGAAAAATTAACACAAGGTTTGATGTGGGGAAACAGCCAACGCCCCTCACAGTCGGGAGATATTCGAGTGCTCTATTATTACGTCCCGACGAATTTGACCGTCAGCGTAATTGCGCGTCAGGGAACAGAGGGGCGTCTGGAACCGTTCATCACAAATGCAGGAGAGGTCATCGAAAGATTGCAATTGGGAGAGGTCGATTGGAAAGCGCTTTACCCCGAAGGGAAACCTCCTCTAAATTGGTTACTGTGGACCTTTCGCGTGTTGGGCTCTCTCTTAATGTGGGCAGGTTGCTGGTTCTTAATTTTGCCGGGCACACGAATCATTCGACAACTCGAAATACGCAACCTGAATTTCAATTTTGAACCGATGCGGATGTCGGCTCTGGCAGCGGTTCTGTTATCATTACTGGTGATTTCCGCCGCCTGGCTCTATTATCAACCTCTCTGGGGAACATTATTCATCCTCTCTCTGCTGCTGCTATTGGGAGGGACTGGGTATTACTTCTGGCGTAAATTCAAATCAATTAAACGAATCGGCGATCAAAGCTGATTTGCTCTTCAGAACAATCAGGACGTCCGTTCGATTTCTCCGCTTACAAGGTCTGTCATCAATATGAGTTTGCTATCTCGTTTCCATCGATTTTCGATTTGCCTCCTCACCTCTGTTTTGTTCTCTTCATCTCTCTCTGCGGAAATCAGACTCGCCCGGTTCAATGTGGATGCCACGCCCGAGATTGGAAATCCGGTTGCCTATGTCCCGGTACGTTCTATCACCGACCGCCTAACAGCTCGCGGAATAGTGTTGACCTTCGACAATCAAAAACCAGTCGTCCTCTCCGCCGTGGACTGGATCGGGATCTATAACAGCGGGCTCGATGTCTGGAAGGAAAAACTGGCAGAAGCGGCCGAAACGACTCCTGATCGTGTCACGATCCATTCCCTACACCAACACGACGGCCCCCGGTGTGATTTCGGAACGGAAGAAAAACTGAAAGAGCTTGGCCTGGAAGGAAAGTATTTTGATAATGAATTTTGTCTGGAAACGATTTCGCGAGCAGCAACGGCAATCAAAGAGGGGCTGAAGACTGCGGAGCCGGTGACACACGTGGGGAGCAGCAAAGCCAAAGTCGAAAAGGTCGCCTCAAACCGCAGACTACTGGGGGAAGATGGTAAAGTAAAACTGATGCGTTTCAGCCGCTGTAAGGATCCGGAAGCTATTGCCGCCCCGGAGGGAGTAATCGATCCTTTTCTACATCAGGTCAGCTTCTGGAATGAAGAAACTCCATTGGCCGTTTTATCCTATTATGCCTCGCACCCGCAGAGCTATTACGGCATGGGAGATGTGACCTGCGAATTCGTCGGACTGGCCCGGAATGCCCGGGACGAAGAAGTTCCGGGAGCATTACATGTCCATTTTACCGGTGCCGGAGGAAATGTCGCCGCGGGAAAGTACAATGATGGAAGCGAGGAAAACCGACCTCGTCTAACCGAGCGTTTGCGAGCGGGAATGGAAGCTGCCTGGAACTCGGTTACGAAAAAACCGATCTCCGAAGAAGAGTGCCGCTGGGTTGCCCATAAAGTTCTACTACCGATTCCTGAAGACTTACGGAAAGAGGAACTAACCCGTTTACTGGAAAGCGAAGAAACCGCAGACGGTGGAAAAGTGGCTGCTGCCATGAAACTGGCCTGGTGGGAACGATCACAACGAGAGTGGAATGCGGAGATCAGCGTATTGCGACTGGGAGACGTACAAATTCTCCACATGCCGGGCGAGTTGTTCGTCGAATATTCACTGGCTGCCGAGAAGATGCGACCGGAGCATTTTGTCTGCATGGCCGCTTACGGTCAGGGAGGTTGCTGGTACATCGGTACTGAAATTGGTTATTGGCAAGGGGGATACGAAACGGGAAAGAATGCGTCGCTCGTTTCCCCTGATGTCGAGAAATTTCTCTTAAAGGAAATTGAGTCACTGCTCACTGCTTCCGAACAGTAGTCCTGAAACTGCTGACCATCATCCAAAAAGAAAACCCTCCGACATCCATCGGAGGGTTTTCCAATTCACAGGTGCACATCACAGACAAGTATCGATGTGGTTTGTTCAAATCATTTGGTGAACTACGGGTTCATCAATTTCGGTGGGGGAACGTTACCGGCGATTTTCGCGAAGGCTTCGAGCATCTGCGTTTCCATTTCGGCGATGGTCGAACCTCCAGGAACGTCGACATAAATTCCGTCACCAGCAAAGGCAACCGCCTTCATGAAGTCACGGTCGGCATTCGCCCCCACGCTCATTGTATGTACGGTGATATCCGCATTCTTAGCCTTGGCGACCATAGCGAAGGTAAACATTTTGTGGGTATTGCCCGTCGAATAATCGGCAACGCCGTCCCCATTGTAGTCCGTCAGATCATTCATGCTGAATCCGGCCGGGTATTGCCACCCGTTATCACTAGTATTGGCGTTTCCGTCCGTCATCAGCAAGATTGTCTTCTGAGCTCCATAACGTCCGGAAGCTTCCAGCAGATCAATCGCTTCGGAAAGTCCCCCTCCGATATTTGTCGTTGCATAGTAGTGAGCCGATTGTTTATTCCGTTGCAGCATATCAATCGCACTGTAATTGTCACACACCGGGTCAGCACTAATGTCGACTGAATCGGTCACCCAACCATCTGGAACGAGAACCGATTCCGCACGGTGATAAGTGTCGTAGGTCACGAGTCCAAGATGGTCACCGAAATCCAGATTATCCAGGTAGTTACAAAGAAGTGAGCCCCCTTCTTTGACGGCGTGGAACGGATAATGACGGGTTTTGTAAAGTTCCGGTGTCTGAGAATAGGATTGTTCTCTCGACATCCAATAATGGACCATATTCATCATGCCGAACATTCGTTCGTGACCCGCATTGGTCAAATTGCCGTCATATAGGCAATGATCCAGGAAATCATTCCACGACCCTCCCGGGTAGGGATAACTGACATTAGTCAGTTCTAAACCTCGCTTCAGTTTTTTTTTGTTGTAGAAATCGATATTCGAACTCTGGGTATATCCATCTTTCTTATATTGCACCAACGTTTTAACAATAAGTCGTCCGGAGTTTCCTCCCGTACCGGCTGCTGTGTATGAAGTTTCATTGGACAAATTGAATTGTTGAACCCCACCACCGGAGAAGAATAACTTCACTTTCTTGAGCGGATAGTTGCTGTTCACATCAACGGAATAGCTTTTCCAGGTCACCTCGAAATTAGGTGCACTGTCATTGTCCGGAATCGTGATATAATCATTTTGGAATGACAAGTTTCCGTATAATGGTGATCCAAGATCATTCCAGATATCCTGCAGGTTGGTTTCAATAGCGGATTGCCCCAGTTTACTGATCGTGTCAGAACGGAAGAGGCTGTCGTAGTTCATCGATCCCGAGAAGTCCATCACAACGACCAGGTCACGGGCATCAATAAAGGCAATCGCTTCAACTTCGAGCGCCACATTATCTTCATCGAGCATTTTGGCGAAGAAGAGGTCCAGTTTCGCATCGGGAGCATCTTTGTCCGGGTTGGTTTTACGTACCGTCACTTTGACCGCGTTGAACGGAGTAACTCCCCAGGTGATGGTCGCTTCCCCAGTTACGTCGTCGATGGTTCGTTGTCCGAACTCGACATCGCGATCCGGATCGATGTAGAGACCATTCAAGGCAACAACATTTTGAGCAACTTCTTTCGCCTGTTGCTGTGCATAGGCATTCGCATCCTGGATACCGCCTCCGATATCTCCCCCCTGACCCAGTGAATCAGTGATTTCACCAAGTGCGATGGAGATTTCCTGAGCAGCGGCTAGTGCTGCCGCATCGGCGGCATTCTGCATACGAACGCGGGTAACCGAGACAACGCTCAAGTCGACACTCGCCGACAGAAAGCCGGCGGTGGCAATCAGGATGAACAACGAAAACACCATGAAGGCCCCTTTTCGTTGCTTTTGTGATTCACACTGAATTGTGTTGTTCTTCATTTTCGATCTTCTTTTTTCAGATGATGTAACCAAGAAAAGACTTGATTATCAGTAACCAGGATGTCTGGTCAGAGAAACTTTATGAACGAATTTCATTCTGCCTGTCGGTCACAAATCTGCATTATCAGACTTGTGAATCCTGACTTTTTTCAGATCGCTTTTTCAGCGTTTGATAGTCCGTATTACTGGAACAGGGTGACCCGTCCGGAACGGAAGACAAGCGAGGCGGAAACATCCCGCTGCGTCATGTATTTGGAGGAGAAAGTACCTACGTGTTCGTAGGGGATGGTGGCCGTCACTTTGAATAATCCATATTCGTTGTCAGGATCATTCAAATCAAACGGCTGACCTTCCATATCACCTTCAGCCCCAACGATATCAATTTGTACATGATCTTTGGGAACCCCAACGGCCTGTAGATAAT
>JAGQQC010000104.1 GCA_020426395.1 Planctomycetaceae bacterium | reverse complement strand
GTCGGCACAACTTCCCGATCAGGATGAACGAAGCACTGGTCAGCAATCAGTCGATCAAGATTCTCGTCCAGTTCGCGTCGGGTTTCGGAAATCTGTTCGCGCGATTCAATGATCGGTGGAATCAATACCGACATTTTCAAGCGGGTTCCCGGTTCATCACGATATTGCAAACTGAGGGCAAAATGTTTTCGAGCTTTTCTCAGATCCCCGGATCCCCGGCTCATTTCTGCAATGTTGGAATGGGCTGAAGCGTGGTGCGGGCAAAGTTCAATCGTTTTTTCATAACATTCGATTGCCTTGTCCGGACTGTCGTGCCGCCCCCACAAGTTTCCATACAAGAACCAGGTTGGAAAGTGGGTGTCGTCCAGATTCAGAATTTGCAGCAGCCTGTCCTGGCACGATTTGAATTCGTCCAGTTTGTAATGACAGGAGGCCAGCAAATAGCGGCAAATCACATCCTTGGGTTTCAGAACGCAAACTTGCTTCAGGATGTCTCGCTCTGCCGGGAAGTTTTCTTGTGTACGGCGAATCTGGGCCAACGCTTCCAGGGCTTCCACATACTTTGGGTCGATCTCGAGCGCCTGGTTGATCAGTTCTTCAGAAGCGATCAATTCCTGTTGGTAGAATTTGTTAAACGCCAGGTTGAGAAGAGTCACCTTTTTGTTACCGGTGATCTCCTGGTATCGATTGAAGAGTTTTTCACTTTCTTCGTAATTCTTGAATTCACGCTCGCATTTGGCGAGATCCAATGTGGCTGCGACGTGATTGGGATCCAATTCAAGAATTTGTCGATAGCAACAAGCGGCTGTCTTAAAATGTCGCTGGTTGTGGTTGATTTTGCCTTTGTTGAAGAGAGCCACCAGATGATTGGGCTCCATTTGCAGAGCTTTTTCCAAAAGCCCCAAAGCTTCATCCAAACGTTTCAGCATGTTGAGCACAACAGCGCAGTCCACCAGATAATCCGTGTTCTGGGGGCTGAGTTCAATTGCTCGCTCAAACTCTTTGAGCGATTCTTCCTGGCGCCCTTCCGCATACAACGTACGCGCAAGGCTATTGTGATAACCGGCGTTTTGCGGTTTCAGTGCCGCCGCTTTCTCTTGATGTTGAAGCACCAATTCTTCACCGCCGGCTAGTTTCGGCAGCAGATTAGCCAGGTTGTTGTGTGCCGCGGAGAAATCAGGTTTCAGTTCCAAAGTTTTTTCATAACATTGGCGGGCTTCTTCCAGATCCTCTTGCATCTCATGCAGGATCCCGAGGTTGAACCAGGCGGGGCAATAGTTGGGATCGAGTTCAATGGCTTTGGAATAATACATGATGGATTCGGTGTAATTTCCCATCTGACGACAGGTCGCACCGAGGTTACTGAAAAGTGGCGCTGATTGAACGCCCGATTCCAGAGCTCGTTTCAGAAAGACCAGCGCATCCGCCGGGCGTTGCTGCTTCAGAATCACCCCGCCGATCATATGCAGGGCGTCTCCATGCTTGGGGTGTTTGGTGATCAATTTGCGGAGTGCTTCTTCGGATTCCTGAAGTTCGCCCGTGCGTTCATGAAGAACTGCGCGTTGGAGCAACTTGGTCGCTGAGCTCATGTTCCGATCCATCTTGTTTTATTCAGGAGCAGGTCAGAAAGGGGGACTCTTTAGCCTCCTGATTCCGCTCATTCCGAATCCAGTCCGGATTCAAATTCGCTGGCGCAATGCCAGACAGACGATCTCCCCGGATCGTATCTACATAAGGAATGTATCGGTTATGACGATCATACGGGTTGAGGCGATCTTCAGAGACCAATCCGTAATGCCTCAACTTTTTCAACATATAATAAGCTGTTGAAATTAAAGGATTTAGCGATTGGCAAATTTTGCCAACAGGGGCTGGATTACCGGTTCCGGGACGAACTCAGCCAGGCGATCCGCATTCTCTCTACCACCTAAAAGGGCGATTTGCTTGATTAAAGAGCTCGAAATATGCGTGTATTTTTCACCTGACATCAGAAAGACCGTTTCAATGTCGGGGGCCAGCGTATGGTTCGCCAGCGACATCGTGAATTCGGCTTCAATATCGGTTAGCGTTCGAATTCCTCGCAACATGACTGATGCCCCACAATCACGAACGAAGGAGACTGTCAGCCCAGTAAAGCATTTCACCTCCACATTCGGCAGGACTTTAAGCACTTGTGAAATGAGATCCATGCGCTCGTCTGAATCGAACAGCGGTTTTTTATCCGGGTTAATCCCGACAGCAACGGTCAATTTATCGAACAAGGCCGCACCACGTTCGATGATGTCGCAATGCCCGAGCGTAATTGGATCGAAGCTTCCCGCGTAGACCGCATGTCGGGGAGAACCTGGTTTAGTCATGATGAAACCTTTACGGAGAAGAAGCTTAAATGTCACTTCTGCTGACAGGAGAGTGAGGAGACCTGTTCGCCCCAGTGTACTGACCTCGGCAGTGAAATCGAGGCAGACCTCCCCGAAATCATTGGATTCTTTTTGTTCCTGCTCAGGATTAACGAAACTGCCACTTTGGCAGGTTTTCATGTTTAATCGTCGGGGTTCAGGAGAAATTTTGGAAGCTGACTCCCCATAGATTTAGCGATTACGATCTTTTCTACAGATGTGAGATGTGGATAAGTACAAGTATTTCAACAGGATAGAGCATTTTCTGAGAGTGAAAGACGTAAATGGTCGCATGCGGGTGGGATAGGTACACCCTTTGCTTAGCTAGTATTTGTTTAATTCCATTTGCAGTATGTATTTGCATCAATGTCATGAGGAGTCTGGAAGATGGCGTTCTTCCGTTGGGGGCATCCTTGGTCTCCACTGGGTGATCTGGAACGGGAAGTCGATCGCTTCTTGCGCGGAATGAATCTCTCCATACACGGGATTCGCCCGGGGCGACAATTTCCGGCGATCAACATCTATGAACTCGAAGAAGAATTTCTGCTGACGGCCGAGATTCCCGGCACTGATCCAGGTGAGCTGGACCTGACGGTGGATGCCGGGTTGTTGACTCTGAAAGGAGTCCGCAACGACGTCAAAGAAATTCCTGATGAGAAATTTCGCCGTCAGGAGCGGTTTCGTGGGAACTGGCAGCGGAGTGTTTCGCTACCGGATCGAATTCTCGAATCGGAACTGCATGCCGAGTTCAATGATGGAGTGCTAGTGATTCACTTGCCCAAAGCTCAACAACCCGAACCACGGCGAATTCGTATTGTCGACCAACAGCAAAAGGCGATTTCAGCATCCTCGAACGCCGACGAAACAATGGCACCAGAGAAACCAAGTCCCCGTAAAATTGAAGTGGATCAGGAAGAGCATTAAACCTGAATGCGAGTCAACACCATCTACAGGGCCTTTAGCAGGAACAAGGTTTGATGAGTAAATCTTTACCAGGACCAGAGAACGAGCCTCAATCGGAACTCGCCGCAGAGTTGGCGCAGGAGAGGTTTGTATTTACTCCTCCGATCGATATTTACGAGACGGAGGAAGGGATGGTATTGCATGCGGACTTGCCTGGTGTCTCGTCCGAAACACTCGAATTGCAGGTGCAGGACAATAAACTGACGTTGTTCGGTCGTGTGAAGCCTCCTATTCCGGAAGAGGCACAACTACTCCACAAAGAATATGAAGTCGGCAGTTTTCTACGGTCGTTTATTCTTAGTGATCAGGTTGATTACGATAATATTTCTGCGAGCATGAACCACGGGGTATTGAAAGTCGTTTTGCCCAAAGCCCAACGCGGTGAAGCTCGCCGAATTCCGATTGCGACGAACTGAGGTTCAAAAAAAACACTTTGTCAGGTCTTTGTTCCCTGTTTTTTGCAGAGGCAAAGGCAACCACATCCCGGTTTTGAATTTCATGGGAATATTTGGAATGTTTTTCTTTCGAGGCTCATTGAATCAGAAAACATCTTTCTCCCTCTGCTGACTGGTGTACAATGAAGGGTGAAGCCTTATCGACAAACTTTTTGTGAAGGAGAGTCATCATGTCGGAGAACACGAACACCCAGGAATCACAAAAGTCATTAAATAAACTGCGTGCAGAATTTGAAAGCTGGTTGGGCATGGTTGTCCAACAGGGAGAAAAAGCTCTGGGCGCATTCGGTTTAAATCCGCAAACCGGCTTCCACCCCGACATTGATATCGTGGAAACGAGTGAAGCTGTTTGTGTCTGTATCGATGTCCCGGGAATCGATCCGGAAACGATCGACCTGAATATCGCCGGGAACATGCTTCGCATTCGCGGACTGCGAACGAGTTGCAAAGCGAGCCGAGAAGAAGATGCTCGCGTACATCTGCAAGAACGAATGACCGGTTCATTCGACCGATCTATTCCCATGCCTTGCCAGGTACTTGCTGATGACATCAGTGCGGAAGCTAACCATGGTGTGTTGACCGTTCACCTTCCCAAACCGGAACCAGAACGACCGCACGAAATCAAAATCAAAGTCAGCACCGAGCCAAAAACGGATCCGGTGGAATCGACGCTCATGTAAGTTGAACATACAACCGTTGTAATCAAACAATAAAAAAGGACGCTCGGAAAATTCTGAGCGTCCTTTTTAGTTTATTCAATGTGGAGTGTTATCTCTTTTAGGAGTCAAGGATTTGTTGACTCTGAAGAGTTTTCAGTTCCTTCAGGCGATACCTCTTCAACGGTTGATGTTGGTGGTTTTTTGGGGGGATGTGGATGCGGAGTGTTGTAAGCAACGAGGACTGCGGAGATCACCATTCCGACGATCCCGACCCAGAGACCAGGGCCTCCTTTTTCAGAATCTCCAGCGAGCGAGACGAGTGCGGCGACTGTCGCGGCACTACCGAAGACGACCGCCATGACGACGTGGGGAAACTTCGCACCGCCGTAGAACATTGCCAAGGTGAGAAAGAATGCACCACCCGCTCCCAACGTTCCGGAGGCGAATCCCCAGATCATTCCATTTGTTGTGAACTTGATGGGTTCCCCTTTGAGATACATCGCAATGAAACTGCCGGCGATTGACCAGACGAGGTAAGCAACACCAATAAACACATACGGCTTAAATGGGCTTTGCTCGAAGGATCTTGCCTTACCCAAAGTGGGGCCATACAGGCCCCAGCAGCAGGCGGTTCCCAAAGCAAATAAAAGTGGCAGTAATGCTTTCATACGGATTTAATCCTGTTCAATTCGGTAAAATGAAATTCGGCGTGAATGACGAGCTTCGATCTAATGCGGATCCTAGTCAGTTCTTATCAGTTTTGCACCTGCCAGCAGGGAATTCTTTTAGCTGGGTGGTAACCCCCTGTTTACAATGCGCGTAGAGAACGGACGATGGGCGTCTTCACTGCGGTATAAACGGCGAACAGGGCGGCCAACATCCCGACGAGCCAGATCATTCCCAGAATGATCAAGGTGCTCACCCAGGGAAAGTCGGCCCCCGTGCTCATCAGGTGTGGCGCCATCGCTAACAAGGCTGCGAGCAAACCAGAAACCAGGCCGCAGGTCAGCAGAAAACCGTTTTCCACCAACACCATCCAGCCGATCCCCATAGGGGAAACACCCACTGCTCGCAATAAAGCCAGTTCGCTGTTCCGTTCCAGAACATTACGCAGCATCACGGTTCCCAAACCAAAGGAACCGAGTAATAGTCCCAGTCCTCCCAGCGTCTGGAAGGTAGAGAGATAGGTGTTCTGTACCGCGAGAAATTGGGCGATTCTTTCGGAGACAGGTTCGACATCAAAACCGAATTCGGTCAATTGGGTTTCCAGTACATTAGAGAGTTCGCCCGATTGTCCCTGGGAGGTTTCGAACAGGAAGTATTGATAACCCGCTCGATCGGGGAAGAGTTCGCGAAAATGTCGTTCCGACATCAACAATACCCCCTGAAATACGCTTCCATCCAACATGCCCGATATTTTCAGTTTCTGCTGAAGTCCGCGCTGGTCGGTCATCTCGATTTCACCTCCCAAACCGACGTGCAAGCTGTATTGCAGAGTGTTCATGTCACCGATGACGGGAATGGCTCCGTCGGCTTTATCAGCCAGGAGCTGCCACGGATTCTCTCCGGGCGTGTCGGCGAATTTGAATCCCCCTCGTTCGATGAATCGATCAGGAACACCAAGAATCGTCGGTAAGCGGGTCTGGTATAGATTCAAACAACTCGCTTCTTCGCCAGGTTGTACCCGAAAAGAGTAAACAGGAATCCCTGCCAGTGAATCCGTTTTCGTCGGATCGTAGAAAAGTTTCTCGCGCCCTTCTTGTTCATCGAGGTTATAGAGTAGTGGTAGAGAAGATTCGGCGAGTAAAGTGAAGCCTCCATTTCCAGAATGAAGTTCTGGTTGTTCTGTTGTCGGGTTTCGTCGACCTGCGGCAACAGCCACGATGATAAACGTTGCCAGGGACATCAAAAGGACCGTCAATAGAGAACGTTGTCGATGACGCATCGCATTTTTCAGCGAAAGTCGAGCAAAGCCGCTGTAGTGGGCTCCTTTCAATTCGGTTGCATCCGGTTTTTTCAACCAGATCTGAAAGACCGCGATAAACGCGATCAACAGGCTGAAACCTACGAGGAAGAATGAGACGACTTTCCATGAAAAACCACCGAACGCTTCTTGTTGCGGCAGTAGACCGAGTAATCCGACGAGCAACAAAACCACTCCCAGCCCACCGAAACCAATTGCGATCCAGCGAGCGATTCGAGGGGACGAACTTATTCTGTCGGCTTCAGGTTCCAGTCGCCCTGAGAGAAGTGCATTAGGAGAGCGTCGATTCAGTAACGTGAGTGATCTCCAGATGACGACGAACGCGAGTGAAGCGGTGACGACCATTCCGGAAACAATTGAAACTGGAATGACGTATAACTTTAGATCCTGTGTACCCACTGCCTGATTCCACCAGGTTTTGAGTCCATACATCATTAGCCCGGCATAAGCGACAGCGAGAATTGCGCCGAGTAAGCTTCCGAGGCTGATGAGCAAGAAACCCTCGAGCATGAACTGGCGGCGGACGTGATGATCTTGATAACCGACCGCCATAAAGAGGCCGATTTCGCTCGCTCGTCGCTCCAGGCTGAGTTTGAATAACAAACTGACGAGAACGAGAGCCGCCAGAATGATAAAGAAACTGAAGGCTAGAAAAAGTTGGCTGAAGTCATTGGTTCCCTGTGCCGCAGCCAAACCACTGGCGCGAGTGGGTTGGAATTGCAGACCAAGTTGTGCCGGTTCGATTTGATCGAGAAACGTCGATTGAAGTTTGTGTTCCAAGTCCGAAAGATTGCCATTCTCTCCTGGAGTGGCGACTCGAAAGGAAGTCAAGTTACCGTATCGGCTTTGCCATAGCGCTTGTGCTGTTTTGAGTGAGACAAATGCTTTGGGAGACGCCCGATATTTTTCCCAGTATTCATCATCCCGCGGAGTGATGCGGTCCATGTTCATCGGGAATGGTTGATCCCAGTCGGAAAACCGGTCGGCATCGGTGATTCCTTTGAGTTCTGGTGTAACCCCGCGATCCTGTGACGGTCCCTCCATTGAGCAGATTCCAGCGACTTTGAATGTCTGGACTTCTTCCGGCAGTTCTCCATGTGAACCGACTGTATGGTAGCTTAGCTCGATTTCTTCCCCGACAGTAACCTTGAGGTCGTCAGCCAACCATTCGTTCAGGATGATCTCATTGTCAGCCAGTTCAGTTGGTGTCTGCTCGGATTTATATTCAAATGGACCAAAGGGAGATTTCTCCGTTAGATGAACTCCAGCGACGATGGAGTACATTGAGAAATTATTGGGATTGTTCACTGAGTGAATTTCGTTCGCCAGATAAACCAGAACTGGGGATGTTTGCAGGTCGAGTTGACTGGCCACCTTTTCAATCGCTTCAGCAACGGGTTGCTCAAGAAACATTTGCTCGCTTTCGAGCGAAAGGTACCCCTGGTCCTCGTGCTGACGGATTTTCAGGTAGAGATCCTGCAGCGAGAGTTTTTGTTTAAGCTGATTTTGCATCAGGCTTAAACTTTCTTGAACACGGACATCGTGCAGTCCAGTGGGTTCTTCATCTCCATAGAATCCAGAGGCCAGAATGCCGTTGATTCTTGCGGGACGGCTTACCGGGTTTCGGGGGGTACCTTCAATGGCGGAAAGATCGAGGGAATCTTGTAAGGTTCCCAGGTTAACGAAACAGGTGCGGGGGAGTTGTTGATTTGGAGTGAATGCAAAACGGCCCGCGCCGACGGTTTCCGGAATGATCTCCCGGACGATGTATCTAACTTCAATGGAAGTCTCTTCTCGTTTTCCCAACAGGGAATCGCGGGGGATTGTGGCTGGGAGCTCAACCCAAGCCGAAATTTCGTCCCCTGTTTTGACTTGTAGTTCTTCTGCCAGTCGTGCATTTAGCAGAATCTCGTTTGCTTCAGGAGGAGCGATGCCGTCATTCTTCAGCATAGACCAGGTATCAATGCGAACTCCAAAGAGATTCGTGTTATTGGCACGGTGGATTTGCTTCTCTTGTTCAAAGACAAGACTTGTGTTTAAGGAGATGAGGGGCGTGATAACTGCTGATGATTGTCCTCCCTCTGTCGTGGTTGAAAGTTTGTGGGTTAACTCTTCCCGGAAGAAACGGGGGGTATGCAGGGAGAGATCGACTTGTCCCAACCGGGCCAGGGATGTGTCTACGAGACTTTGACGGACAGAATCACCGACGACGAGTGCCCCGGTAATAACGGCTGTTCCAGCCATCAATCCGAGAAGCAGCGCCAGGTTGGTTTTCCAGAAGTAGCGGAGGTTTTCTCGAACGAGTTTCAACCTGTTCATGATCCCTCATTTCCCTCATTCGCGTCCGCCGTCGATAACACATTCAATTTGCCGTTGGAAAGGTCTTGTCGCAATTGAAAACGCTCTGCCAAAGCTTCACTGTGCGTGACGCAAATTAGAATCGTGTTTTGCTCCTGGCTGATTTCGAGCAGGAGAGAACCGATGGAATCAGCCGTGTGTGGGTCCAGGTTTCCTGTCGGTTCATCGGCAAGCAACACAGTGGGGTTATTGATCAGGGCCCGACAAACAGCCACCCGTTGTCGTTCGCCACCGGAAAGTTGAGCGGGGCGATGATGGATTCGCTCGGTTAAACCGACTCGGTCCAATAGTGATTTTGCTTGCGCTGTTTTCGCCGACGTTGCTCCCTTGTCAACCAGGGTTGGAATCAACACATTTTCTAACACGGTACATTGGGGAAGCAGGTGGTGATCTTGAAAGATGAAACCGATTTCCTGATTCCGGAATAGCGCTTGATCAGAAGGTTTAAGTTCAAACGGATCCTGTCCGTTTAACATGACCTTGCCCGTGGTCGGGTTTTCCAGCGTACCGATGATGTAAAGCAGTGTGCTTTTACCAGAACCGGAAGGACCGGTGATGGCCAGTGCGTCTCCCCGATTTAGCTCCAGATTGATTTTGTTCAGAATTGTGAGCGTTCCAGCGGCGGTTGGGTATTCTTTACTGACGTCTTGAATGGAAAGATCGGCATCAGACATTCCGGCTTCCTTTTCGTTGATCTGCTTATGTCAGAATCAAATTCTCTGGGTTTCCAGTTTTTCACTGAAATTTACGCTGAACTCGATCACGCATTGTTCGCGGGATATTGGATCTTTTCAAATTCCCGCACCCATTTTTCGGGGATTTCTAGTGACTTGATGGGTTCGCCCGGGAGGAATTCGCAGTATGCACATTTGACTTTGCCGGTTGCCAGATGGACTTCGTCCCGCCAGAACTCGAATAAGAGGGAAAGTGATTTCACTCCGATTCGTTCGACCCACATCCGAATTTCGAGTTGATCTTCAAAATAAGCGGGCGCTTTGTAATTACATGAAGTCGATACCCTCGGCCAGCCATAGGACGGGCCGTGACTGACTCGGTTGGCGAGTGTCATTCCCAAGCTGCGAAAGTATTCGGCCTCGGCACTCTCCATGTAGATGTAAAAGCGGGCGAAATGGACGATACCCGCCATATCGGTATCGGAAAATTCCACCCGGCGATGTGTAATGAACGGTTCAGTCATAAGGGAATATCTTCAAACCGGAAACCGGATCAAAAATGAGTTTCAGTATGGATGACTCAAGTTGATTATTTCTTTGGGAAAAACTTTTGTAATGTTTCCTGACCCGGTTGTTTAGTCACGAGCGAAACAATGATCATGGCGAGCGTTGAACAGGTAATCATACCGACCACGGGCATCATCTCGTATTCTTCGCCGCCAAATGCCAGCTTCAGAATGTAATCTGGATTCCCGGCGAAATCTGATTGCCAGAACAGATAGCACCAGGAAGTAAAGGCGGCGATGACGCATGCGTAAGCCCCAGCTTTCGTGAGTCGTTTCCAATAGAGTGCTGCGAAGATCAGAGGGAACAGACTGGAGAAACCACTGAAACACCAGATTGCGAGATGGAATATGCGTTGTCCCTGGATCAGAAGTGACAGACCGTATGTTATTGCAACGATAGCCACAATGAACCCACGCGTAAGCCAGATCTCCTGTTTGTCGGTAATGTTTTCGCGGCCTTTGTAGTGGACCACCATGTCTTCCGTGAAGATTGTACCGACACATAGGAATTGACTGTCGAGGGACGACATAATCGCCGCCAGAATACCGGCGGTTAAAAATCCAGCCAGGGTCGGGGTTGTCAATTTACTGACCATAATTGCGAGTACCGCGTTTGCATTCACTGCGGGCGTGAACATCGGTGTTCCGTCCGGTTTGAGAATCGCCGTGGCCCAGATACCTAACAAGACACAAGGTACCCAGACAATCATAATAAAGAGTGGGTGGGCAACGACGGGAAGTTTGAATGTGCTCGCGCTTTTGGCCGTTAACCAATGCTGGAACAAGTGCGGAAACATCCCCACGGAAAGGGGGATGAACAGATAAGTGAAAAATTGCAACTTGGGTATGTTCGCGCGAATCAGTTTTTCTGGATGCTGTTGCATCACGGCTTCGCTGGCCGCTTCTAAACCTCCCAGTTTCTGGGAGATTGTGAGGAAAGTGATCACTCCCAATACCATGAAGACCAGGGTTTGGAACGTGTTTGCCCAGGCTGTTCCACGCATTCCGCCAAAAAAGACATACACCAGAACAACACCACAAATGACGGCGGAGGCAAGATGTTTAGGGATAGACCCTACGAATTTAATGGTACCATCGGGTTGAGGGACACCTGAAAATAAATCCGGGAATGCACCAACCGTCGTATTCTGAATCACGGTTCCAGAAGCCATGATCCCGATCAGTAAATAGGGAATGACGAGACCAACCAGGACCGGAAATAAAACAAGCCCGATCTTGTCACTGTCGAGACGATCCCGAAAGAACTGAATTTGCGTTTTGTAACCATACTTATGGCCCAGCTTCCAAACCTTGACCCCCAGTAGAAAAAAGCAGAGTGAATGTACGATTCCACTAGAGGAGGCCATCATGCCATAGACTCCGACTCCTTCTTTGAAAGCTTCGCCGGTCGAACCGACCAGGGCGAAGGCGGTCATCGTCGTACCGAAGATTGACATCAGCAACATGAACGGACCGATAGAGTGGCTCGCCAACATGAAGTCTTTGCTGGTACCGCGGAAGAGTCGGCTGGAGCCGAGACCCAGAAACAGGAGCAAAGCGAGGTAGCAGACAATAATCGTAAAAGAGATTTTATCGTCGCTGAAGAGACCGGCGAATAAGGAGTCCATCATTGGGCAGCTCCTTCCTGATCGATGATCTGCTGCTCTTCATCTTCATCAATCGGCCAGGCGAAGATTGTCGCCATGTACCAGGTGATGGCTGCCAGAATCGAAATGCCGGCATGGTAGAGCAAAGCGATGGGAAAAAAACCGAAAACGAGTTTATTGTTTTCCCATAACCAGTTGTCCTGGTGGATGATCAAGAGGAAGAGGACCATTCCCCACACGACATATTTCATGTTGGATCTCTTTGA
>JAGQQC010000103.1 GCA_020426395.1 Planctomycetaceae bacterium | reverse complement strand
ATTTACACTTGGAATTCGTATCTTGTGAAAGTCATGTGCCAAACGCTGTTCCAGTTCCGACACTACAGAGAAATCGCGTACGAATCCTTGAAACGAAATCTGACCTGTCGAATCCTTACTCGACGGAGTCAAGGAAAGTGACATGCGCTGAATCATCGCATCCTTACTCGGAGGAAGCTGCACAGAAATCTCACGTAATTCATCCAACCAATTAACGTTGTTCGCTTCCCAGTCTTCCAACGCTTTTAGCTGTCGAGCTGGGATGACGGCCTTCTCTACAAGTCCCTTCTTCTCACTACTTTCCAGTTTCAGGTCAGCCACGCGTCCTTTTAGATCAGCCAATTGATCGTCGAGGTACATCCATCCGGCGGCCAATAAGGTAGCGATGCCAGCGGCAATCAGAACTGGTTGACGATAGCGGTTTGGCGGCGGCGGAGCTTTCCGTGGATTAGCAAAGTCGAAGTCAACTTTTTCTCCTTTGCAATGGGCCAACATCATTCCCACCAGTGAGGCATAGCGTCCTGGGTCGGTGGAGATGGTAATTTTGGAGGCACCTACCGATTCGAAGACTTCATACGGACTGCATTCGATGTCCACTTCTTCCTGGATGCGATCGAACAGAGCTTGATGTTCTTCTCCACCGAATACGTATATATGCTTAATCGCATCCGCTGCGATATGTTCCTGCGTCAGCAACATCAAGGTGCGGTGGATTTCCGCCAGAATCTTCTGATACAACTCGATGGAGGTCGTTTCCTCAGGAAGCTGAATCGTTCTGGAAACCTTGACTTTGCGATTCTCGACCACGGTCAAATCGAATGAATCACTAAGCAAATTAATCAGCAAACAAGGTTCATCAATTCCACTTGTCAGTGCAAAGAGGCGTGCTGCCGCATAGGGACGTAGCTGAATTTCAGAGGGATGTATTCCCGCCGCCTGTGCGGTGTTGATCACTTCGGATTGACCGGCAGCAGAGATCGAGGCGGCGGTTACACTTAATGTCCCCTCATCCCCTGTACCTGTGACGATATAATCGAGCGTTGATTCTTCCGTAATCGTCGAGGAATCGCGCATCGCCTGGTTGGCAACAATCAGGGGAAGTTCATTATCGGTCGCCGCAGGAACCTGCATCTGGAGTAGTTCTACCTGGCTGCGGTTCACCCCCAGAAAAGTGAGAGCTTTCCCCGCCCGCATCATCTGCACGGAATCGCGGAGCGCTTCACTGACGTCTTCCTCGGGATGCAGGTAAACCGCTTCGACCCGTTCGATGTGCAATTCTTTTCGACTGGCGTATCCAACCACCAGACGAATTTCTTTTCGGTCCCAATCGACTGCTAACAAGCGAGCCATAATGTCTCTCAGAGTTCAAAGGTTTTACAAATGCAAAGTATGTGGTCGAAAAAAACGCTGCTCCTCGCGACCAGTTTTTCTTAATCGAAAAATTACCACAGTGAACGTTGCGTGTTTCAGGATGTTATTCAGAAGGTGGGGAGTGTCGTAAGGCGGGATTTGAGACTCAATTATGTTTGTTTCTCGCAGAAAAAAGGAACTCTACAAGAAGGTTCATGTTTGAGTGAATATGGTAGGTTGAATTATTCAAGTTCGGAGGAGGAAGACAGACTCGTTTCGGAAGAGCCAAACGAAGCTTCGTCCGGTTCCGCCCCTAATAGTTCTGGTGGAAAAGGTTGGCCCTGCATCTGCAGGTCTGTCCATTTTATCACCCGGGGAGAGCCTTGGGTACCATCGATTATGACTTCCGCCCGGGCGGAGGGACCAATTTGATCGTAAAAACCGACAACTTGTGCCTGATAGACATTTCCTCCACAGGTCAAATAGGGAATCAGGCCTTCCATTTTTTCCAGCGTCACTAAATCTTCGAGCAAAGGCCAGATTGCCCATTGGTGGCCTGAAGAAGGACTACTGGACTCGTTTTCACGTCCCTCCAGAATTGCCTCCAGGGTCGTTTCATCCATCCCGGGAATCGCTTGCAGCACCGGCCTGGGGGCCAGGTTGAGATTCACCCGCCCCACGACAACCGGCTCAGAATAAACGGTCAGGTTTTCAAAGAGACTCGTTAACCCTTCCGCCCAGACATCCTCCACACCTGAACCGCTCGATTTCCCAAGCGGACTTTGATAGTAAACCGGCTCTTCCTGACCGACAGGGACTTGTTTCACAGTGGTCGCGACCAGGTTCAGCAGATTCTGAATTTTGAATTTGGGTGGAAGTGAATCATTAATCTTCATACTGCTCGCTGGTTGAGCGCTACTGAAAACCGCCGCGTCACGAATTTCCGTCCCCGGTCCCAATTGCCGATAAGCGACGATAAAATTTGCCCAGCCTTCTCCCAGAACTTCGCTGACCTGCTGATGTAATTGTTTCAAGTCCGACTGGTTGACATCAATCAAAGGTTCGCCGAAGGAGTTCTCATTTCGTTCCGCACTATGGAGTGTTAATAACCAACTCCACGGATAAGTGTTCGCTGCATCGAGCGACTCTGAACTCTCATCATCGGAAAGTAAATTCTGTTCGTTCGGATCGGTGTAAAAATCGGCATTCAAGTCGTTGCCGTACAAAAAAGTCCGTTTCACATCGCGTACGAGTAACAATTCATCCAACGTCAACGGAGGGGCATTACGAGCCGAGTAAGCCGGTGTCAGACCTCCGTAATAATCGTCTTCCGCTCCCTGGCTACGGGGTTGTGAATCAGAATCCATCCAGTCCAGCAAAGCATTTGCAATGGGCTCCGTCATGTGCGGCAATTGAAGCAGAGCATTCAGCCCGGCACCAGGACTGTCTGCTTCCCATTGGGCAACAGCCTGCAAATTCAATTTTGCAGATTCATTCGAAGGACCATATTGAAACTTGGCCGGAGTCGATGCCTCGGGATTCACCGATAGGATAGTGAACCTTCCCCGAAAGATAGAATCCTCTTCGCCATACACGAGGACTCCTTTATAGAGCTCTTGCGGATCCAGTTCATCACTGAAAAATTCCGTTTGTTCCTCCCGAGTTTGCTGACTGAGTGCCTGCACAACCGCGACGCCGGATTGAACCAGATTTTCGGACTGCATTTCATCGCCGCGAAGATAAGCAGCTTTGTTTTCTGTCATCAATGCATTCAGAAAACTGTAACCCGCCAAACTGATGAGCACGATTACGATCATGACGATGATGAGAATCATCCCCTGTCGCTTGGAAACGGATGGATTGAGTTGAGGGACTTGCATCACGGCGTCCCTCCCTCTTCAGAGTCAGTTTCGGCGTCTTGTAAGCGTGAAAGTGCCGTCTCGGAGTTTGAACTATCCGAAGTGGAAGATGATTTTTTCTGCTGAAAGGCTGTTTTCAAGGCAATCACGCGTCGGTACTGGGGTAAGTCATCTTCGTCATCCAGTAATTCATTCAAATTCTCTTCCGGGTCTAAGGCTTCTTCATCTTCAGCAAGCTCTTGTTCTGTCGGAATCTCGCTTTCCTGATCGTCTTTGAGATAACGGGCATCAACCCCCTGTTGATAGTCAAACTCCATCGAGACTTCGACTAACAGAGGAAGCGTCTTGCGATATTGTGAGTCCCAGCTCTCACTCCAGGTCTGGCCATCCGAATATCGAAACTTAAGTTTCACGACTTCGGGAACCCAAAGAAACTGTTCATTACGAAGATCAGCCGCAATGATTTCGGACAATTCCATATCTTCAAGATAACTGTCACTTAGAAATCGTTGATCATCGCTGGTGAGTTCTTCGTCTTCCAAGGCAAGTTCATTCTCTGCCTCATCTTCATCAACGGTCAATGCGAGAGCGGATTGCCAATCGAGTTCTCGACGGATCAACCCGATGGGTAATGAGTCCCCTGAATCAAGCGTGTTCTCTTTTTCCGTAAAGTCATACAGGACCACACGAAGATCGGGAGCATAGAATTCCGGATCTTCAAGCTGGCTGCTGAGGCTTTCGTCCTCGCCCTCTTTATCTCGAGGTAACCGGGGAGGGCCTGGCTGATAGATATTGAGACGTAGACTGTCACTCGTCCCCGTTAATCGAAATTGGGGCAGGCTACTTGATGCCGGTGAGGATCCTGATCCGGAAGTTTCCTCGCTGGAATCCTTAAGGAGACTCGCCACGGCTACTTTGTTGCTCGTATCTAACAACGAAACGTCGGCCAACCCATCTAAATCGGTCGCCAGTTGATCGAGCACGGCCCGGGCGACTCGCGATTCGGCGGCTATCTGCTGGCCTGTGTCGAACAAACGCGTATAGGAACTGAACAGATTCCACAATCCAGCCATCAACACAGCCGAGAGCACCAACGTCATCAGCATCTCGACCAGGGTAAATCCACCCCGTCGTTGTTTATGCCGACAAAAATTGTTCCCTCGTAAAACCATGAATGATGTTTCCGCGTTAATACCACAACTTGTTCCCAAAACCCGGAACAGGCTTTTGGCGTTAATTGCTCAATTCGCTGATATCACTTTCTTCGGATTCGCCTCCAGCACTTTCATCCGACGAAGTCTGCTGAATCCAACGGACGAGATGAAACCGTTGCGGACGCAGAACTTTTTCTTCATCTTGCCAGACCCGGACAGTCACAGCCGTTAATGGCAATTTTTCTGTGGGCAAAAGCTCAACCGAGTAGTGCCAGTTCTCGTCCTCTTCCCAAACGGTGTCGTCCGTTTCTTCCAGAGGCTCCATTCCGGTGAGCATCAGGTTCATTTTCTGTTCGCATAACAACTGCGCAGTCACTCTTGATTCTGCGGAATTGGCACTCAGTCGTCCTAACGTCGCCAGTTGGTCAAGCACAATCAGACTGCCAATGAGTATGGCCGAAGCAACCAGGACCTCCATCAAGGAGAACCCGCTTCGACGATTGGGCAGTGTGATTTGATAACATTTCATGGTTTCAATTTAACAGAGAAAAACCAGACTCGACTCCCTTTCTCAACCGATACCGTTCCATCCTGTCTTCTTACTCGCGGAGAACTTATTCCAACAGACGGTCCGCTTTCATTCCTTTGTCCGCTCCTGAATCGAGTGAAGTTTCCTCGCCAGAGATATCACCCGCTTCAAATTCCTCAGGTTTCATTTTATGAATTTGTCCCACAGTCGCTTCACCAGTCAGACTGCGGAGTTGCAAGTCAATGGAAAGCCCAGGGCGTTGTTCGAGGAAAATCTGTCCTCCCGTACTCTGACCGTTGGGAAAGAAGATGACTGGTCGTGACCAACCCTCATCATCAGTCCAAACATCTTTCATGTCCGTGGAAACCTCTTCCTCTTCGGCTGCTCGTCGTCGCTCTACACCGGAAAACGCAATTCCCACAGGGAGCTCAGCGAGCGTAATTTGTTCATACTTGTCTGCTTCGAACAGAGAGTCCTCACCAGAAGAAGCGGAAATTTCTTCACCGTAAGGCGAAAGTGAGGTATCCGATTCAAACTCCGAGGAAGATCCGGACATCAGCTCCGAATCTTCCTTTAACTCCTGATGCAATTCCAACAAGCCCGTCGGGCAAGGAGTGAGTTCATAAACCCCCTTACCCGGTTGGTAACGAAATTTCTGTGCCACGCCACTCTCAATCGCTTTAAGACGCATTTGCGAAAGGTCATGACTGACCTGCTTCGCTGCCGATTCCAACTCGCTGCGCTGCAAACTGCCGCGCAGCGACGGCCAGGCAATCGTGGCGATTAACACAATCAGGGACATCACAACTAATATCTCAATCAGCGTAAAGCCGTTCAGATAAGTTCTTCTGTCTTTTGAAATTCGTTTTCGCATAAACTTGATTGCTCCAGTTATGAGCATTGACCGTGACACAAAATCTGATGAGTGGTTTTAGATATCGGAAGTATCGACATCGCTGCCACCGTCTTCATCATCTTCAGACGATTTCCAGCTCTTGATATCATCATCGGTGCCATCTTCTCCATCAGGTCCGTATGACCAGACTTTGGGCATACCATCGCCTGATTCATACTCATACTGATAATCATTTCCCCAGGGATCCGGAGGAATTTCTTCCATATATGGTCCGGCCCAGTTATCAACATTTCCAACTCCTTCAGCATCTTCGGAAGGCTCCTCAATCAATGCTGCCAGACCGGCTTCGGTTGAAGGAAATGTTTTCATATCCAATTGATACCGTTCCAGGTTACTTTTGATACTTTTCACCTGGGCGAAGGTGGCATCACGGTCCGCTTTTTCACGGCTTCCTAAGATCCGAGGACCAACCATCGTCGCCAGCAGGACAATAATGCCCAGCACGACCAGCACCTCAATCAGCGTAAAACCGCGACGCTGTCGAGATTTGCGAATGATACGTTTTTGCATCGTAGAGTTCCTTTCGATTTTCAACTCTGTCTCCAAGAATGTTTTGATAGCTAAAGGTTAATTTTTATATTCTGACCAAGCGATTGTTCGCTCGTTTTGTTGAATTCTTATCAATATTTTTTGTTCTATACCGATGTACTGGCCTCAATGATCGGCATCAATAAGGCGACCAGGATGAAGAGGATCACGATTCCCATCACGATCAGCATGATCGGTTCGAGCAACTTGACCATCGAATCCAGCTTGCGGTTTGTTTTACGATCAATCCCTTCCGAGATATTAATCAACACGTTTTCCAGGTTGTTTGATTCTTCCGCAATGCGAATCATGGCCATTACATCATTCGGGATCAGACCACACTGCGAAAGCGGCTTGGAAAGGGTTTCCCCCGATGTCACATTTTCTGCCGATTTGGCAATGGCCAGCGAGAGCACTTTGCTACCGGAAGAGTCTTTACTGATTTCCAGCGCTCGTAACAGGGGAACTCCGTTTTGAAGCAAGGTACCGAGCACGCGGGTAAAACGAGCAACCGCCGAACCGAGAAAAATAGTACCGGCAACCGGAATCTGTAAACGCCAGCGATCGAACTTCAGTTTACCACTGTCAGTTTGCAGCCATTTTTTGAAACCGATGACACCACCTGCGAGTAGTGCCAACAGAATGAGACCGTAGAAACTGCCCAGAAAATCGCTAATCGCCAACAAGGCGACGGTCGGACCAGGCAGGCCTCCTTTTTTCTCCAGCGACTTGAAGAGAGGCTCGAACTTGGGTACCAGGAAAACCAGAATTCCCGTCACTGCAAGCACCCCGACGACTAACAGAAAGGCCGGGTACATCATCGCCCCTTTAACACGGGCCTTCATCTCTTCTTGAAGCTCAAGAAAGTCAGCCGTCCTTTTCAACGCATCTTCCAGAAAGGCTCCTTCTGAACCAGCCCGGATCATACTGACTGTCAGCTCGTCGAAGACATGTGGATGCCGAAGAACAGCATCTTCAAGCGTGGACCCTTCCACCATTCGGTCATGAACATCAGTCAGAACTTCTTTCAGATCCGGCTGGGTGGATTCCTGAGACATTAACTTGAGAGCTTCCAAAATGGAGACCCCATTGAGCAACAGGTCGGACAGTTGCGTTAATGTCTGAGAGATGACTTCTGCTTTAATTCGTTTCGAGAATTTGAAGCTGAAGGCAAACGGAGTACTGCTATCTTTTGCATCATCAACCTGCAGCGGAAACAACGAGCGCTCACTCAGCATATTGAGTGCTTCGCGCTTGGAATTCGCTGTGAGCAGGCCGGTGATTTGATCACCGCCGGCTGATCTCGCTTTGTAAGCAAACTCGGGCATGATGTTGTTAATTAATCAGTTCGCAGGGAGGGACAATCGACACAGCTTTTTCAAAAGATAAAAGGTCGATCGAAATTATCAGGTAGGACTGGAACAGACGTTCCAGGAATTATTGAAGGTGGGAAATCGACGACCCATAACATAAACGAAACAGATGTCGACTAAATCAAGGTGAGGATTCGTAAGGTGGGTGATAGTCATTTTATCAACCTGACTAAAGGTTGATGAGTTGAAAAATTGGTTCAAATAGGGATTCTTACACTATTTTTTGATCGTTTTACGGGTTATGCCAGACCCCATCCTGAACCTGGCTGTGGATGCTCTTAACCCTATAAAAAAGGGAAAAAGTCCCATCCGAAGGTTCCTGGATCACTACTAATGGTCCGCTTTGGCTACCCGCAGGACCTCATCGACGCTGGTACGACCATCAATAACCTTCCGCCAGGCATTTTGTCGCAGGGTTTTCATCCCTCCGCGAATTGCGGCTTCTTTGATGACATTGGTTGGTCTTGCTTCGGTTGCCAACTGACGGACTTCATCGTTGGCAATCAGTAATTCGTAAATACCGGCCCGGCCAGCGTATCCTGCTCCTCGACATTCACGGCAACCAACCGCTCGGTAGATAAAGCCCTGGTTAGCCGCTTCATATTCATCCCAGGGAAAATCGGGAGGTATCTCATCGGGGTTTGGGGTGTATTTTTCTTTGCAATGCTTACATAACCGGCGAACCAGCCGCTGGGCCAGAATCCCTTCCACGGTGCTACTCACCATAAAAGGTTCGACTCCCATATCAGAAAGTCGCATAAAGACTCCGGAAGCATCATTGGTGTGCAAAGTGCTGAAGACCAGGTGACCAGTCAGAGCCGCCTGAATCGCATTCTCTGCGGTTTCCTGGTCACGAATCTCCCCAACTAGACAGACATCCGGGTCATGACGCAAAATCGCCCGCAAGCTGGCCGCGAATGTCAGGCCCACCTTGTGATGCACCTGAATCTGGTTAATTCCTTCGAGTTGATATTCGATCGGATCTTCTGTCGTGATGATCTTGGTGTCATCACTTTTGATTTCATTCAATGCACTGTAAAGCGTTGTCGTTTTTCCAGAACCGGTCGGCCCTGTAACCAGGATGATCCCGTGAGGTTGCTTGATGATCTCACCGAACTGGGCGTAGATATCGGCGTCCATCCCGATTCCCTGCAAGGTGAAGTTCATCCGGTCTTTATCGAGCACACGCATGACCACGCTTTCGCCATGCAGCATCGGGATGATGGAAACACGAATATCAATTTCGCGTCCCGCAATTTTCAATTTAATACGACCATCCTGCGGGATTCGCTTTTCGGCGATATTCATCTTCGACATGATTTTCAGTCGACTGATGATCGCTGCCTGAAACCGGTTGATCTCCGGAGGCATCGGTTGAGTTTGGAGGACACCATCAATTCGGTAGCGAATCTTGATTCCCTTCGCCTGGCTTTCGATATGAATATCGCTTGTCCCCGATTGAATCGCCTCAATCAGAATTTCGTTCACCAGTCGAACCACCGAGGCTTCTTGAGCCATGGCAGAATCTTCTGAAGAATCGAAATCGAGATCCTCCAGAACTTCCAGCCCGCTTTCGTCCACATCCTTTTGGGCCATCAATCCTTCAACGGTCTCTGCCCCAACGCCAAAATGCGCTTTAATGAGTTTGGCCAGTTCCTCAGGGGCAGCAACCGCGGCTTCGATACTGCGACCACACTCGGCAGAAATCTGATCGAGTGAATTGACATCGAATGGATTTTTCGTCGCGATGATGATGGATTGATCATCCGTCTTTCCAACCGGAAAAACGACATAGCGGTGAATAATTTTAGGTGAGAAGGTCTTGAGTAATTCTGGGTCGATCTCGTAATTCGGAATGTCGATATAGGGCATTCCGAGTGTTAACGCGATGGACCTCAAGACTTCTTCTTCAGATTCAAAACCATATAAACGCGCAAATTCGTCCAAGCGACCATGCTCAGCCAATGCCTCGCGGGCCAGTTGAAGATGCCGTCCTTCTAACGGGCTAATGTTTGTCGGATTCGATTGAGATATAGCCATATTCGTAAATCAGTTCATCGCTAACTGTCTCAAGTCGCCTTGGATAAAGCAGAGACTAATTTAGCATTCGTGATGAGGCTTGTATTGAATGAGTAAGAGCAGTTGGTCAGGAAAGCGCTATCAAATTAGATTCCAGAATGAAGTTGCAGGCAGATCGACCACGACTGGCAAGAATCTGCTCGGTCTACAATCCAACTGAGAAGATCTCAAATGGAAATAATTCCAGGAATGAATATAGGAGTGGGTGGAAGGTAGGAGGTCGTTGATCAGAGTCGCTTTTCAGAAAAGTACTTGATCAAATTAAGTGCAATTCGATGAGGGTGCGAACTGGAATGCCCCCTCAGGGATAAATTCCATAATCAGATCGCACGTCAGGCGGGAGGGACAGGAGAGTAAATCTACTCAAATCCCTGTATTTAAGGTAAAGAGCGAACACCGGATCGTCAAGACCTTTGTCTTTCGCGGGCCTCAAAAGTGAACATTTAACCATATATTAATAATCTGACTCTTCCTGTCGACGACCAATATCCCCCCGGTTTACGATTTGCCCCATCCTCTTGCGTAGCAAGAATTTGCCCGTCACTCTAGCCGTTTCCAGAACTATCTTTATGATACGAACACGAGTTTGAACATTTGAACGAGTTTAAGAACATCACCAGACTCGACAAATCAGAACAATCACTCACAAAAGTGGCGATTTGACGACTCCCAGTTTCCTTGTCTCCATCGCTTTTCAACCAGGAACCGAACCCATCAAGCAGAAACAGTATGCCTATCTGATTGCCGGACTCCTTGTTTCTATCGGGTGTCTGGTTTATGCGCTCTACGATATCGAGTTTTCTGAATTAGCCGAGGCCTTTGCCCAAGCCAATTATTTCTCGCTGCCGTTGATGTGGCTTTGCTTGTATCTCTTCTTTCTGCTCAAGGGGCTCCGTTGGAAGTGGCTGCTTAAGCCGATTGGCGATTACCCATTGCGCACCGTTGTTCCCCCGATGATGATCGGTTTTATGGGAAACAATATTTACCCTGCTCACCTGGGAGATTTCATCCGTGTTTATGTTTTCTCAAGGCAGAACAAAGTTCCGTATGTTTCGATCCTCTCAGGCATCGTATTCGAACGGGTGCTTGACATCATCGCCCTGCTGGGTCTCACAGGCACCGCATTGTTCTTTCTACCTGACGTCAACGAGAATGTCCGCAAGGCAAGTTTGATCTTTGCTGCAGGAACGGTCATCGGTCTCTGTTTTCTCTATCTGTATGTGTTCTTTACCCCTGCCTTTCTGAAGTTCAGTCGAAAGCTCTTGTTCCTGGCGCCGGTTTCCTTTCAAGATAAAGTTCTGAATCAACTTGAACTGGCAGCCCGTGGTTTTCATGTCTTGCGCGACCCCAAGCTGCTGACACTTCTGCTATTGAACTCATTTTTACAGTGGGGTTGTAACGCCACGACGATCTATATCGCCCTCTGGGGGTTTGGGATTTCCGTTTCCCCTCTGGCGGCGTGTCTCGTACTGGGGGTCACAGCGTTCGGGGTGATGATTCCTTCATCTCCCGGTTTCTTTGGTGTGATCCAGCTTTGCTTTGTAGTGAGTCTGGTTCCACTGGGAATTTCGCAAACCGACGCAGTTGCCGCCTCTTTTTATTACCACATCTGCCAGTATGTCCCGGTTACACTCTCCGGGTTTTATTATATGTTCAAAGTCGGGCTACATATGAAAGACCTCGAAAACGCTGCTGAAGTTGAAAACGAGGCGGCCACCTCTGACTGAAGATAGCGAATTAAAATCGTGCCCGATAAAATGATGGCCGGCGACCATTTTGCTTTCCTGCCCTCTCTCTTCAACAGCCACAGACCATGACAGACGATTTTCATGAGGCAACACACGCTGCTTTAGAACGGGTTCGTTCTGTTTTCGATCCCGAGTTGTTTGCTGAATTCTCGTCAGTCTGGCGCGACAGCCTGATCGCTCATCTGGAACAGGTTTCCGCTCGAAAAACAAAAGTCCTGAACTGGGATCCTCCCCAGAAAAATATCGAACTGGCGCATCACTATTTACAACAGGGAAACCAGGCAAATTTCGATACCTCTGCTCTCGTAACACGGTTTCGCCAGTTACTTAAAGCAAGCCTCGACCATGGCCAGAACTTACATCACCCCAAATATATCGGCCATCAGGTTCCCGCTTCAGTTCCGCTGGCCGGTTTATTTGATGCACTGGGTGCCGTGACGAACCAGGTGATGGCGGTCTACGAAATGGGCCCTTGG
>JAGQQC010000102.1 GCA_020426395.1 Planctomycetaceae bacterium | reverse complement strand
TCAGATCACCAGCACCGAAAGCCAAAACTACCTCAAGCATTGCGGATACCGCTACGCTTAAGTGTTACGCGCTCTAGTGGCAAGTCTTATTTCGTCATTCTTTCCAACATTTTTCCCCCGTACTCCCAGAAGTTATTGTGCACTTTACGAGATCGAACTATTTCAAGTTTTATCCAGAGTTCGTTTGGTTTGTCTGGATTGAGGCCGATCAAATATATCCCAAGCTCTAATACTTCTGCAGCGATAAATGAGATTCCTTCTTGAGAAATATTTCGAGACCATACCATGATACTGGTCGTTTTATTGTCCGTGTTGGTTTCTTCATCGTTGGTTGTCTCGTAAGTACGTATGATTGCTTTGGATCGGAAGCGTTGTCGGTCAAACACCCGTTTTTGGGTGAGGTGTCCCTGCATCTTGGCGTCCCAGCGATCAAGCATATCAAGGGCTTCAGTCGCGTCGGTGTCTAGTCGGTAATGTTGATTTGATGAATTCATGATGGTTTCTTCGTAAGTGGTTCGGTGTTGTTTTCATGAAGTCAGGTCCTTTACTATCGAATGGCGGCTATTGAGGTTAGTTGATGTCATACACCCTGCTCGTGATGAGCTGTTTGTCTCAAGAAAGGAGAGAGAGACGTTTTAAGGCAGTGACGAATGTGTCTATAAAAATATATAGAAGATATAACACAATAGTTAATCAACCAGGGTGAGCGTTGCTATCGATCACTCATGCTTTATTTCATCAGTTTCCAGGTACAGTCAGGTCCAATTTAATGAGGTGTTTACCTCGCTTTTTGCTCGATGTTTGTTCGCGTAAATACCAACTGTAAGGGTTGTAAGGATTAGGTTCTCTCCGGGAGAGATTGCCTGTCGAATGATGTGAAATCGTCGTGTTAACAATAATTAACAATTTATAAGGCTGCTTGGGAGGGCTTGGAAAGTCGGTTCCATTGAGAGGGAGACTGGTGATTATGCGTAGATGTACGGTAAATCAAAGTGCGTAGAAAGCATTAAAGAAGGGGGGCTGTCATGAAGAATATAGACAGATCCAGCAGGGGCCCATTAAAGCAAGAGAGTCGTTTTCAAACGCTTTTAGTGTCGTACTATTTCACGTGCTGAACGGAGCCCATCGACTGCGGCGCTCACAATGCCGCCCGCATAGCCAGCTCCTTCACCGACAGGATAGAGCCCTTTAATATTGGGACACTGTCGATTTTCCCGGTCGCGTTCGATTCGAACTGGCGCGCTGCCTCGCATTTCCGGTCCGACCAGAATGGCGTTCTCCAGATAGTTGCCCCTCCACTTACCAGAGAGTAATGGCAGTCCTTCTTGCAAGGTGTTCACCACAGTGGGGGGGAGAACTTGACTTAGATCAGCAGGATGCAGACCACGTTCATAGGAACAATCCAATTTTTCAGCAGGATTGGGAGAGCGTCCTTCCATAAAGTCGCTGGCTCGCTGGATGGGAGAAAAATAATCGCGGCCTGCAATTTCATACGCGATTGTTTCATACTGACGTTGTAATTCAACGCCCGCCAGGGGATGGGAACTTCCGAATTCATTTGGATTGAGAGTGACCATCAAACCACTATTTGCATAGGGAGTATCATGACGGGAACGGCTCATTCCGTTCGTGCAGAATTTCCCCGGTTCTGAAATACTGGGAATGATGAATCCTCCCGCACACATGCAAAACGTGTAAAGCTCCCGTTCACCACAAGTCGCTGTCATGGTGTAATCGGCAGCCCCCAACAGTTCCAGATAATGCGGGTGGCCATATTTATGGTCGTTTACTTCAGATTGAGGTTGTTCAATCCGCAGACCAAGTTGAAAGGCTTTTTGAACGAACGGAACACCTTGTTCATACAACGTCTGATAGGTGTCTCGCGCGCTGTGACCGATTGCGAGAATGAGGTGGTGCGTTTTAATGTAGCCAGAAGACGTATGGATGCCGATCAGTTGACCTTCGCTAATGTCGAGTGATTCGAGCTTGCAACCGAATTGATATTCGCCTCCCATCGCTTCAATTTTGCGACGGAAATTTCGGCAGATCAAAGGAAGTCGGTTACTTCCCAGATGAGGGCGATGTTCGTAGAGAATTGATTCTCGGCCACCGCATTCCACAAACCGTTCGAGTGTCCAGTCTACATCCGGTCCCGTCATTCGGCAGGTCAGTTTGCCATCGCTGAAACAGCCTGCCCCTCCTTCGCCGAAGAGGTAATTGTTTTCTTGTTCGAAATTGCCTCCCCGATCAAAATTTCTGATTTCTGGAACACGTTCCTTAACAGCGTAACCTCGCTCGATAATTAGGGGTTCGTAGCCTTTCCAGGCGAGGTAATATCCGGCCAATAGTCCGGCTGGTCCTGAACCAATGACGACGGGACGGTGAGTCAATCTCTCGGAATGCGCAGCAGGATCCTCGAAGGGTTCGGGCTTATGGAGCGTGATGTGGGGGGAGGTCAGTTTCTGGAGATGTTTTTCGGCATCCGGCAAATCAACCTGGACCGAGTAAACGAACCGCAGTTGGAAACGGGAGCGCGCGTCTAGGCTTTTCCGCAATATTCGCCAGGGGGGGAGCGAATCGGCTTTCAGTTCCAGTCGCCGGGCAATGGCCAGGCGCAGAGCCTCCTCTGGCTCCTCAACTGGCAGGCGGATGTTGACGATGCGTACAGACATGAATTGTTAATAGCTGGGTGAGGTGGAATTAGTGGATATTAGAGTAGGATTTCATGATTCGAATTACAATTTTGAGCTCCAGGCCGATTCAAAGAAACTGAAATATTGCTGATTACTCGCGAAAAAAGGGAGAATCCGGGTCCAAAATCACTCTTGTCCCCATCCTTCAAAACCGGTAAAACACAGCGTGACTCATCTTCAACAAGTGAAAGTCTACTCTCGACTTAACTTCAGTCATCATCAGCAGGGATGCCATTCATGACGTGCACCGCACACCAGCTCGCTCAATTGTTGAATGCTGAAATTATCGGACCTCACGATGTCACGGTGACGGATGCCCAACCACTCGATTTTGCGGAAGGAAATCATGTCTCCTTCGTCAGCGAGCAAAAAAACTTCAAAGCACTCCGGAAAAGCAGCGTGGGAGTTGTCCTGCTCGGGAACGATTTGAAGGACGAGATTCCTCCTCAGGAACTGGAAGAACGGACTTTCCTGCTCGTTGAAAACCCTCTGGACAGTTTCATTCAATCCATCCAATATTTTCGTCCGCAGCGCGAGCTGCCCGAAGTCGGCATTTCTCCAAAAGCGATTGTTTCGGAATCAGCCACGATTGGCGACGAGACTCACATTTATCCTAATGCCATCATTGAGGATGAAGCTGTGATTGGAGAGAACTGCCGAGTCATGTCCGGGGCTGTGATCGGAAGCGGTTGCCGATTGGGTGATAATGTGACGATTTATCCCAACGTGGTATTGTATCCCGATGTCATTATTGGAAACAACGTGATCATTCATGCCAATGCGGTGATTGGAGCGGATGGCTTTGGTTATCGCCTCCAGGAAGGACGACATATCCGCATTCCTCAACTGGGTATCGTGCGGATTGAGAATGATGTCGAAATCGGCGCCGGTACGACAATCGACCGGGCGATGGCCGGTGAAACAGTCATCGGTGAAGGAACCAAAATTGATAACCTGGTGATGATCGGTCATAACTGCCGTATTGGGAAACACAATGTATTCGCTTCCCAAGTCGGATTCGCAGGATCGACCACGACGGGGGATTACGTTGTGTGTGCCGGGCAAGTCGGGATTGCCGATCATGTTCACTTGGGAACGGGCTCTGTGTATGGAGCCAAAACCGGAGTACATACCGACATGGAAGGGGGGAAAACCTATCTGGGAGCCCCCGCGGAGCCAATTGAAGTGGCGATTAAGGCCGCGAAAATTCTTGGTAAGCTGCCTGACATGCGTCAGCAGTTGCGCGATCTGTCGAAGCGGATGAAGCAATTGCAGACACAGCTTGATCAAACAAGTTCCTCCGAATCAGAAGCCGCTTGAACTTTTCAAGAGAAGATAACTTTTAGGAATCATTCAGGGATCGAATGAATAATTTAACCGACAGCCAGATAGGATTATTCGGCGAACGGAAAAAGATTGGGTTATTGGCCGGAGCAGGTCAGTTTCCCATCGACTTTGCCCGGGCTGCGCGACGACAGGGACATTATGTCGTTGGACTCGGTGTCCAGGGAATGGCGTCCGAAGAATTGCGGCCGATCTGTCACAGTTATATGACTGTCCCGCTAACCAAAGTCGGTCGTGCCATCCGCACATTTCGTCGCGCGGGAGTAAATCGTGCCGTGATGGCCGGAAAGATCCACAAGGTGGTTCTGTTCCGCAAGTTTCGATGGCTTCGCAATCTGCCCGACTGGCGAGCTGCCCACATGTGGCTGCGGTATGCCGCCCATAATAAAAAGGATGACACGCTGCTCCTCGCCGTCATCCGTGAATTTGAACGTGATCACATTCTATTCGAATCGGCCCTCGATTATTGCCCGGAGTTACTCGTGCCCCACGGATTTTTAACGAAACGCAAACCGTCCAGCGCCCAATGGCGTGACATCCGCTTCGGTTGGGAACTCGCCAAAGAGATGGGCCGCCTCGATGTCGGTCAAACTGTCTGTGTCAACGATACCGCTGTTATCGCCGTTGAAGCGATCGAAGGTACGGACGAAGCCATCAAGCGCGCCGGTACCCTCTGCAAACGAGGAGGCTTCACCGTCGTCAAAGTCGCCAAACCCCAACAGGACCGCCGCTTTGATGTTCCCACCGTCGGTCTGGAAACGATCCAGACGATGTACGAAGCGGGCGGCCGCGTCCTCGCCATCGAAAGCGGCGAAACGATCATGATCGGTCAGGACGAAGTGATTGAACTCGCCAACCGGTTGGGGATTACGATCGTGTCATTGCATGCGGAAGAGTTGTCGCTGTCAGAAGCATCGTAAGGGGAAGTTTATCGTAGGTCAGGCAGTGCCTGACCTACGCGATTTAACCCCGTGCTGTCAAGTCGCCTCCCAACTCAGCGATTCAAGGCCTTCGTCCAGCCAGATATATTGCCTTGATATATCACAAGAAAGCAACGCTTGCTCAACTTCATTGACCAGTTCTGTGGGGACCCATGAAAAGAGAATTGGTTCTTCGGTCGTATTTTGATCGAGCATGGCATTTGCGAATGCAATCCAATAATCGACGGGGGGCAGATCGTAGTCGTAGAAAAAGAATGTTGCCGGTCTTATGGCAAACAGCGATAGTATGAGTCTGGAAGCCAGGATCTTTCCTTCGATTGATTCATTGCCGGAGCATGTCCACTGGTTGGAAAGGAACTTTTTTCGCTTTTGGTAAATTGACTCAAAACAGTCGTACCATTCGGGCGAATCCTGAAAGTTCGAAAAGCCTTCATTTAGTTCATGCAATCCGGAACGAAACTGATTGGATTTTTTTCCCGCATAGGACTTAAGTCGCTTGCTGATAGCGCCTATTGCGCCAATTTGATCTTGAAACTCGGATAGTGTTGATAGTGTGGCGTCGAGGATTTGAATTTTCATGTTGCTTCCCGTTGCGTACCTTCGAGTGTTTTTCGCTCGATGAAAACAAACCCCGATGATAAGTCAGACCGTGCCTGACCTAATTAGTTATATCATCAGCGGTCAAATTGTTTCCACTCGTTGGTCAGAGGGTTTCCATTTTAGGTATGGTCGATTCGAAGTTCTGCAGCTTTCCGCTTATTTCTTAAGAGATTGTCCGCTTTCGTGTTGATGGAGAAAGTGGCATGCGTATTGCAGATGTAGTTGCGCTTCCATGCACTTTACGCCCCATGTTTAACCTCCTCGTCGCGAATTCAAATTGTCATTCGGCATATCGACCGACGAGACGAAGGACGCTCGAAAGGAACTAGTTATGCTCAAGTCTCGGTCTGGTGTGATCACCATGGCGCTGGCCACCCTCGCTCTGGGAATGGGAAGTCTGTTTGCTAAGGAAGGCACACAAATCATTCAGGATTTGACTTCGCTCGGCTCTCTTTTTTATGACACGGCTGCCGAGGATAAACAAAAGGCATTCGACGAAGAGGCGGAGAAGGGAATTATCGAGACCGACGTGAGCACCGACGAAGAAATTGACGCAGGTGAAGCAGAACAGGGGAAAGAGGATCAGAAACAAACGAAATCGGAGCAGAAGTCGGAAGACAATGACGCACGTCGTACCCAATCGAATGCTAACTCGGTAAGTAAACCCTTGGCGAACTTCAGTGGCAATGGTAGTGGAACGAGTTCTGCCAGTGGCGTAACTTCGGGGGGGAGTCTCGGTTCCTCGTTCGGGAGCAACGGGGGAAATTCTATTTCCGCCAATTCCATGAACTCGGCAGCCAGCTCGAATTCTTCTGCCACAACTGGTGGAACAAACGACAGCGGAACGACATCGGGCGGCAACAACTCTTCCACTCGTGATGTTGACGATCAGGAAAATGGCGATTCAAACGGCAGCGATCACCCAGGTGATTCAGATTCACCGGGCGATGACAGTCCAAGTGATGAAGATTCAGATGATAATAGCCCCAATGATGATAATAATTCAGGGGAGAGTGATCATCCAGACGGAGATGACGACTCCTCAGGGGACCATGACGACGATTCCCATGGTGACCATGATGATGACGACAATGATTCCGAAGATCACGACGGAGATGATTTGTCCTCCGGCAATAGTTCAAACGTGATCATTCAGAGATCACCAATTCGGCGCACTTACCGTTCCTATAACCGCTCCCGCACGTACCGTGGTAAAGCCGGCCGGAATTGAGCAGGTTTGATCCTGAAACCCGGCCCGGTTTATAAAACCACTAACACGGGAAGCGTGACCGATCCATCCTGTGCTAAAAAATAAGTGTACATGATGTGCCACATGATGGGGATGTAGAAATACTCTAACCAGATCAACATAAAGATCGTGGTGATTGCGACGGTAACCCAGCGTATGTTCCAAATCCATTGGATTTGGAACAGGAGTAGGAAATGAACCGGTAAGACACGAACCTGACCAGGAGTATTGACCTATAACCCAAGCAGGCCATCGTTAGGATCCATGCGCAAAATGCAAACAGGATCAGGCAGGCTCCACTATGACTTTTTCGCTCGGCATACCAACTTCGGTATTTCCATTGGAGATAAAGAATAGACGTAACGTAAGCAGCAGCAAAAATACGGATTCCGACGGCAAAGAAGAGAGGCCAGTCTATCTTGTTCATTGTATTTCATTCTGGATTATGAAAGTTCAACCAGCCATGTAGGTCAGAAGGCCTGTAAATGCAAACTAATGCTCATCACTGAGGCATATGTTGATTCGATTTCCATTCTCAATTTGTTCGAATTCGACAGGATATCCTCCATCTCCGAACGGTGGATAAATACAAATCGCCACCGTTTTTCCCTCCAGGTTCGTAATCTGAACGGCGTCGTGATCTCGGCCAGTTTTCAGGATTTCTTTGGAAAATGCACGAAATTCTTTGCTTGATCTGTTGTTGAGGTTCGCTCGCAGGAAATTATCTGCTTGACGAATCACGATTGCACCGGAGTCGATGACAATCTCTGCGTTCGACCAAGGTTTAGCACTTGTTAAATTATCGAAATTCAGTTGTATCTTGGAAATCCCATTTTTATTACGAAAAAGATGGATACGGCCAATGCAACTTTGAGTACTTCCCAGATCGATAATTTGATCTAACGAACCTCCATCGGAGATTTGCCACTCTCCATTTGCAAATACTATTTTTGTGGAATGAGCCTGAAGAGGGACATAGTTCCATTCAGGAAGTTCAACAGGTTTTCGCTTAAATGGCCACATCTAGTACTCAATTTATTGAAATCGTTTATTCGAGGAACCGGAGTTAATGGTTAATGATATTTAACGATAGAGTGTATTGCTTTCTCTATTGATCCGCTTCCAGTTGATTCAATTTCTGAATCACTTTCCGATATCTTTCGCCCCGTTCGCTGTGATACTTCGCCTGTTCTTCATGTTCCCTGATTTTACGTTCAAGGATCGACTTTTGAACCATGGGGGGAATACCGTAATCCTTAGGTAGTGGGAAGGTGTCGGGTGAAGGGAGGGTAGAGGGCACTCGTTCCTTTTGGAAAATATCAGGAAGCTGTTTCCAAGGTTCGTCGATGTTGGTTCCACAAAAATCATCTTTCATTATGAGGTACTTACCGTCTGCGAGATAAAACGAAAACGTCCAGTGCCCCGTCCCATCCTCGTCAGCGCTGGTGTACGGACCATTTAGCCACAGGGGGGCAACGTGCATTCCAGCTTCCTTGAATTTTTCTATCAGGTTTTCGCCGTGAGCGTGAAAACGACAACCGCAAACGGAATCAAAGAGAATGAACGTTACGAGAAAGCGGCTCAGTGATTCATCGACAAGCCACCATTCGCCATTGTCTTCATATCGGTACCACACAGGAGGATTCTCACCTGTTGGCTCGGTCGCCACCTGCCACATTCCCTGGTTTTCATCAAGGAAGATCAGCTTCCCGTCCTCTGATTTACGAAGGTATTCCATCCCCCGTAAACTGTCCTGATGAGCGAAAAGCGTGCTCCAGTAAAACGGCTTTCCATGCCATTCCCCGGCAAACCCGTACAACCACTTCAGCGGCTGTGGCAGTTCGACTTCGTTCAGCTTTTCTTCATCAACACCAGACCATGGTTTCTCGTGTTGAAACCATTCGTCGATGAAAGATTCCAGTGATTTTTGCAGCGTAAGTGGATCGTCGTTGCAGCTGAACATTTAATGGGGACTCCCGTGCCTGAGATACAAGCCTAAATTTCATCCTTCGAAGCGTCTATTGACTCGCTCTGCCATCCTCATTGTTTCGGGATGAAAAAAACGGCTGAATCTCTGCCATCCGTCGGATTCTCCGAGAAGTGTCTCAAGTAAACTCGCTTCGATCGTACACCGGGTCTCGAAATCACGACTTGTTGCCATTTCTTCAACGAGTATGAACGCCCGGTTCAATATCTTTTCGTCTTCGTTTCCAACTGACCTTCGGCATGCCGCTTCCAATCGGTCAAGCAATCGTGGAAGTACGCTTCCGCACATCAAATGTGGAGGAACATCGTCTGGCTTCCAGGATTCCCGTTCCAGCAGGTATTCTTCACGAAGTTCAGGAAGTCGTTGAAGAAGTAAGGATGTTAGATCAGCGTATGCGATATTAGCCATTTCGTGTGGGAACTTTTTCCTGATTCCATAAGCGGGCGTGTTCAACCGATATACGATACTGCCATCTCTATACCGTCACTCCTCAACCAACCGCACGTCACTGTCACTGCCATCGGCGGCCAGGATTTCTTCGTCGGCGAAGCTGTCGTCGAGGAGTTCGTTCATCATCGGTTCGTCGGGGCCGAGGTAGATTTTGAAGCCAATGCTGGCGAAGTAGATTTCATCGCCGGGAAGCAGGGCACCGCGGGTGACTTTTTGTCCATTGACTCGGGTGCCATTGGTGCTGGCCAGGTCTCGAATATACAAAAGACCATCTGTTTTGGCGATCAGGCAGTGCAGCTTGGAAATCGAGTGTTTATCAATGGAAAGATCGCAAAATCCCTGTTTACGGCCGACTAAGGTCAGGTCGCGGTCGATGGTAATCGGATCACTCCCGTCCAGCGGGATCAATTTTGCCAGCATCGAATCACACAGGGCCAGAAGGGGGCAGAAGTGAAAATGAAATGGATAAGAATATTTATTCTGCATCCCTGAGGATGAAAGTCAAGATGATTCTCCCTGAGGAAGCGGACGTAACTCCTTAATTGGTGAGGGGAAGAATGCCCTCAATTCGGCTGAAATTGGTCCTGGAATCGCCGGTGGGTTGACGATTGGGGTCTGGATTGGTACGTTCAGCGTGCCATGACTAATAATGCTGTGAGCATTTCAGGCAGAGCCACGCTTTTGCCTGCTGGAAGGACTCCGGTAACACGCATACCTCTCGCTTTTGAAGCGGTCTCCAGACCCTTGGCCAGCGTTCTGATCTCACTTGAAGCAGAAACTGAGCGGGTCCGGTGACGGCGTCGACTCTGCTCTACAGCTTTACTTATCTTCGTGTTGTCTCGATGGAAACTGAACTGCTTAGGTCAGTTCCTGTTCTATTCGTTTCCGTAGAAATCGAGAACTGAGTACTCCTCAACGAGTGATCGTTAAAGAGAGTCCAACCTCGCCTCAACCGGGCTTGGATTCCGATTCCCGGCGGTGGCGGTACTCATTTTCAACCGATCAATCATGGTTCGTTTGTAGTCGGACATTACCCTTTTCAGTGGATCAAACTGCCCCAAGGCAAGGATTCTAGAATGAGCACAAAATACGTTTACTTTTTCGGTGATGGCAAAGCTGATGGCAATGCCACACAGCGCAACCTTCTGGGCGGAAAAGGGGCCAACTTGGCCGAGATGATTAACATCGGCCTCCCGGTACCAGCCGGCTTTACCCTCACTACCGAAGTTTGTACCTACTACTACGCCAATGATCGCAACTATCCGCCCGAGCTCAAAGCTCAGGTCGAAGAAGCCATGAAAAACGTCGAAGCGGCGATGGGAGCCAAATTCGGTTGCACCGAAAATCCGCTGCTGCTTTCCTGCCGCTCCGGTGCTCGGGAATCTATGCCCGGAATGATGGACACCGTCCTTAACATCGGTCTCAACGACGAAACCGTCGCTGCACTGGCCAAACAGGCAAACAACGAAGCCTTCGCCTGGGACAGCTACCGCCGCTTCATTCAGATGTACGGTGGTGTCGTGATGGAAATGAAACCGCAAAAGAAAGAAGACGAAGACTACTTCGAAGAACTTCTGCATCACAAAAAACAGCAGGCGGGTGTCAAATACGACTCGGAACTTACCGCCGAGCAACTCAAAGAACTCGTCGCCGAGTACAAAGCCTGCGTCAAGAAAGTGACCGGTAAAGATTTCCCGACTGATCCGATGGAACAGGTCTGGGGAGCGATCGGGGCTGTCTTTGGTAGCTGGATGAACGACCGGGCGATGGTCTATCGTCGTCAGTACGGTATCCCCCACGAATGGGGAACAGCGACCAACGTTCAGGCGATGGTCTTCGGTAACTTGGGTGACGACTGTGCGACCGGTGTCGGTCTGACTCGTGACTGCTCCATGGGAGGTGGTGGTTTCAATGGAGACTACCTCATCAACGCCCAGGGTGAAGACGTTGTTGCGGGTATCCGTACTCCCAAGCGAATCGAAGTCACTCTTCCCGAAGAGATGCCCGAGGCATTCAATCAATTGAATGAAATCGGTAAAAAGCTCGAACAGCACTACAAAGACGTGCAAGACATCGAGTTCACTGTCCAACGTGGCAAAGTCTGGATGCTGCAAACTCGGAACGCCAAACGAACCGGTTTTGCCGCTGTGACGTTGGCGGTCGATATGGTTAACGAAGGTTTGATTACTAAAGAAGCCGCCTTAAGCCCCAAACGAATTCCGGCAGACGACCTCAACCAGTTGTTGCAACCGATTTTCGATCCGGAAGCGAAAAAGAAAGCCGAAGCGGCCGGGCAGCACGTTGCCACCGGTATCAACGCTGGTCCGGGAGCGGCCACGGGTAAAGTTTGTTTCCATGCAGCCGATGCCGAAGCACTGCATGCTGAAGATCCCAACGTGAAGTTGATTCTCGTCCGCCGCGAAACTAGCCCGGAAGACCTGCGGGGAATGCGAATTGCCCAGGGTATTCTAACCGCCTTTGGTGGTGCCAGCTCTCACGCAGCCCTGGTTAGCCGTCAGATGGGTAAGGTCTGTATCGTCGGTTGCTCCGAGCTTGATATCGACTATCACGACGCCGTGATCAAAGTCGGCGGCAAAAAAATCAAAGAAGGGGACTGGATCAGCATCGATGGTTTTACCGGTGAAGTTTTTGAAGGCCAAGTACCGACGAAACCGAGCGAAATCATCGAGGTGTTGCTCAACAAAACCTTGAAACCCGAAGATTCCAAAATGTATCAGCGGTACGAGCAG
>JAGQQC010000101.1 GCA_020426395.1 Planctomycetaceae bacterium | reverse complement strand
AGGGCCGCTTATGGAGACTCTCTGCAAAATCACCTGCTCCTATGCAACCGGTGACAGGGAGCTCCTCTGAGATAAAAACACTTGAGCGCACCGCCTTGTTGGAATCGTTAAATCAACTGGCAAGTTCCCCCTCCGCGGAAAACAATACACAATGCCGGAAACTCTTGTATGCACACCGTGACGTCTCTCTTTTCGAAGATGAAGCTGGCCAAACGCTGTTCACACGGTTTGCCCAATTGAATGACAAACATCTCTTCAACGAGGCTATTTTGAATGCCTCCCGACATCTGTCTGAAGAAGAACTCGTCGTGCGTCTGAACCAGTCTCACACACCCGATCCGACAGCACGAGCAGGTTACCTGGTTGCACTACGCCTGAAGAGCCCCCAAAACCAGGACGGGCTAAAAATCGCCCTCTACGACTTGGATCCACTCGTACAACAGACCGCTGTTCGCTGGGTCGGTGAGGAAGAGCTCAAAGATTTACGATCCGATCTGGAAAAACTTCTCACAAATCCGCATTTAACATCCCTCGTCTTTCAATACATCTTAGCCTCACTTGAGCGTCTGGATGGAAAAGAACGAACGGCATCGGAAGAAGTCCCGGGGACTCAATACATTCTTCAGATGCTGAATGATGAAGCGCGGCCTGCCACCATGCGAGCCCAGGCCTTGCGTATGCTCCCCCCTTACCATTTCGGCCTTACTGAAGAATTGTTGCTCAAACTTCTCCAGTCAAGCGACCCCTTACTCAAGCAGGAAGTCTTGTTCACGCTGCAACAATCCCCTCACCTGGCCCCTGGTTCCCCTTTTGAAACAGAACTGATCAAACAGGTGCAAAACGAGGAAACACCCGTGGAAGTCAAAACGGAAATTCTGTTTGCACTCGGACGAATCACAGCACAATCTGCAGAAACTCGCGCAGCGATGCAAAAGTTCGCCCTGCAACCCGATTTCAACCTGCAACGAGAAGCCCTGCGCGCCCTCAGGGGAACCTCTACCACAGACGACAACTTTCCTTCAACCTATCTCACACAATTTGATACGATCAATAAAGACCTCGACCAAGATCAAAAAAATGAACTGGCCGAACAGTTCGGATTCGTTTATCAGGGACCGGAATTCCCCCAGTTCATGCAGGACGCCTTGCTTGCAAGACCTGCAGAACTTATTGACTGGAAAAAGACCGCTGAGAGCAAAGGAGATTCAATCGCAGGTCGTCGAGTACTGTTTCTGCAAACAGGCGCAGGTTGTAGTCGTTGCCACATGATTCAGGGTCGCGGAGCCGAAATTGGCCCCGATCTCTCCAACATCGCACGCACCTCAGTACGTGGCAAACTGGCCGAATCAATCCTTGATCCTCATGCCGAAATTGCTCCTCAATTCACCACCTACACCATCGTCACCGACGATGGAAAAACCTACAGCGGCATCCATCTGGGAGAAACAGCCGATGGCAAACTGAAATTGGGAGAAACCAGCGGACGTATCAATCTAATCCCTTTGCTCGAAATCGACTCTCAAGCCCCTCAGAATAAATCGATTATGCCCGACAAGCTGATCGATCAGATCACTACACAGGAGTTCCAGGATCTACTGAGTTATCTGGAGTCGCTACGCTAACTTGCCACGGAAGAGAAGTTCATTTGAGAATCCTGTTGACACCATTTTAGTTTACACGTAAACTATCTATATGTAATTAATCCCTGGAGAAAATCATGTCCACCGGTAAATTGCAGCAGGAAATCAAAAAGCGAGATCCATTTGAATCGCCTGAGCAAGAGGCATTCCTCAATCTGCTGCGCACGGGCGATCAATTTGAAAACCGCTCCGGGAAACTGTTTCGGGAGCATGGGATCACCCCCTCACAATATAATGTTCTCCGCATTCTCCGGGGTGAAGGCAAGCCCCTGCCCAGCCTGGAGATTGCTGACCGCCTGATTCAGGTAGTCCCGGCCATCACTGGATTAATCGATCGGCTGGAAAAACAGGATTTGGTGAAACGGGAACGTTGTGTTGAGGACCGGCGCGTCGTCTACGTCAGCATTACCGCTCGTGGACGGGAACTACTCAAAAAACTGGATCAGCCGGTTAAGAAACTGCATGAGCAATTACTGGGGCACCTGACCCGCAAAGAATTGAAAGAACTCTCACGTCTGCTTGAAAAAGCACGAGAGCATGGCTTAACGAACACATAAAATTTTTTGGCATATTAATTTACATGTAAACCATTTACACAGAAACAAAACTATTCGAAAATTTTGAAAGTGAATTACGATGAACCATTTATTATCAGGGGCAGGTACCCTACTCGCTCGTATCATGATCAGTACAATTTTCCTAATGAGTGCCGTCGGAAATAAAATCCCCAAGTTCAACGATGTCGCCGGATATATGGCCTCCGAAGGAGTCCCTCTCCCCAAACTCATGCTCGCTGGGGCAATCGTATTCCTGATTGCGGGCAGTATTTCTCTCATTCTCGGTTACAAGGCCCGCATCGGGGCAACACTACTACTTATCTTTTTGATCCTGGCAACTTGGTTCTTTCACGATTTCTGGACATTTGAAGATGCAACCGTAAAACAACAGCAAATGATTCACTTCATGAAAAACTTGGCGTTAATGGGAACAATGTTATTTATCATCAATAACGGAGCGGGAAAACTCAGCCTCGACAACCGCCAAACCATTAAGGAATCCTGAACCATGACCACACCGAAAATTCTGGCATTCTCCGGTAGTGCCCGAAAAGATTCTTATAATACCCGACTCGTACAGGTCGCAGTTCAAGGAGCACGGGACGCAGGAGGAGAAGTTACTCTACTTGACCTGAACGACTACCCGCTCCCTATCTTCAATGAAGATCTGGAAGCAGACGGGACGCCTGAAAACGCGACGAAACTGAAACAACTTTTCATCACACACGACGGCCTCTTGATCTCGTCCCCCGAGTACAATAGCTCGATTACACCACTGTTGAAAAACGTGATCGACTGGGTTTCCCGGCGCGCCCCCGGGGAAGAACCACTCGCCGCCTATCAGAATAAATATGCCGTGCTGATGGCAGCCTCACCGGGAGCACTCGGGGGCTTACGAGGACTCGTCCATGTTCGCGATATTCTCGGCAACATCGGGGTGACAGTCCTCCCCCAACAGATTGCCATCAGCCAGGCAATGCATGCCTTCAAAGAAACAGGAGAGCTCCAGGATGAAGAAAAGCATCAACGTGTCCGTGACCTGGGCGCACGACTTGCCCGACTGCTGAAAGCAATTCACGATTGAATGCGTCGGTTACTTGGCCGCTGGATCATACCCCAGATTAGGCGATAGCCACCGTTCGACTTCGCCTGGCGTCATCCCCTTACGCTTCGCGTAATCTTCCGCCTGTTCGCGCGTAATTCGATCCACGGCGAAATAACGACTCTCCGGATGACCAAAATACAAGCCGCTCACGGAAGCCGCCGGCATCATCGCCAGACTTTCCGTGAGCGAGATACCCGTTTGTTTCTCCGCATCCAGCAACTCGAACAGCTTCCATTTTTCCGTATGATCGGGACAGGCTGGGTAACCGAATGCCGGACGAATACCACGATATTTTTCGGCAATCAACTCTTCGTTATCCAACCCTTCCTGTTTTCCATAACCCCAATCAATCCGAGCCTGATGATGCAGATATTCCGCGAAGGCTTCCGCCAAGCGGTCCGCAAGCGCTTTGGTCATGATCGAATGATAATCGTCATGGTCCTCGTCGAATTTCTTCACCAGTTCCGCGCATCCCAATCCGGCCGTCACCGCGAAGGCTCCGATATAATCAGCCCGGCCTGAATCCACCGGTGCGATGTAATCGGCCAGTGAACGAAAAGCTTGCTGCCCTTTTCGCTCCCACTGCTGCCGCAACATATTAAAGCGAACTTTCTCCGTTGTTCGGCATTCGTCAGTATAAAGAACAATGTCATCTCCATCGGCATTGGCGGGCCAAAACCCATACACTCCTTTGGCCGTTAATGACTTTTCGGAAACGATTTGATTCAGCAAACGTTGCGCATCTTCAAACAGTTTTTTCGCTTCCGCTCCAACATGCTCATCCGAAAAAATCTGCGGATATTTCCCGCGCAGCTCCCAAGCCTGGAAGAATGGTGACCAGTCAATGTACGGCACCAGTTTTTCCAGTTCGACTTCAACCGGACGTAAACCGAGAAACGCCGGTTTGTCGATCTGCAGCGTATCCCAATCAGAGGTTAATCGACGCTCACAAGCTTCGGTATAAGAAACCAGATTAGTCGATTGCCGTTTGGTGAACATCTCCCGGTCACGCTCCTGCGCCGAGAGATTCTTCTCGATGAAAGCAATCCGCTTTTTCTCATCCAGTAGCGACTCCACCGCGGGAACCGACAATGAGGCATCTGCCACATGGACCACCGGTTGACCATACTCCGGTGCGATCTTAACCGCGGTATGCTTAGAACTGGTCGTCGCTCCACCAATCAACAGTGGTACTTGAAATTCCTGCCGTTTCATTTCCCGAGCGACATACACCATTTCATCCAGAGAAGGCGTAATCAACCCGCTCAGTCCAATAATATTGACCCCTTTCTCTTTCGCCGCCGCCAGAATTTTTTCCGCGGGAACCATCACTCCCAGGTCAATCACTTCGAAGTTATTACAGCGCAGCACCACCGCCACGATATTTTTTCCAATATCGTGCACATCTCCTTTGACGGTTGCAATCAGCACCTTACCTCGCGACTGATCGCCACCGGCTTCCGCCTTTTCCGCCTCCATGTAGGGCATCAACCAGGCAACCGCCTTCTTCATCACCCGCGCGCTTTTAACCACTTGCGGCAGGAACATTTTCCCTTCGCCGAACAATTTCCCGACGACATTCATACCATCCATGAGCGGCCCCTGAATGACATCCAACGGCCGATCATATTTCAACCTCGCTTCTTCTGTGTCTTCATCGATGTACTCCGTCACTCCTTTGAGCAAGGCATGTTGCAAACGTTCCTCAACCGTCCCCTGCCGCCAGAGGTCGACTTTCTTCTCGCTCGCTGGACCTCCCTGGTCTTTTACCTTCTCTGCAAACTCGATCAACCGCTCGGTGGCATCCTCACGACGATTGAGAAGCACGTCCTCAATGTAAGTGAGCAACTCCGGATCGATCTCTTCGTACACTTCCAGTTGCGCAGAATTCACGATGCCCATATCAAGCCCGGCTTGAATGGCATGATACAGAAACGCTGCATTCATCGCTTCGCGAACGACGTCATTCCCGCGAAACGAAAACGAAACGTTACTCACGCCGCCCGAAGTTTTCGCCCCGGGACAAGCTTCCTTGATCCGCTTCACCGCGTCGAAAAATTCGACCGCGTAGTTGTTATGCTCTTCCATCCCGGTTGCCACGGTGAGAATGTTCGGGTCGAAGATGATGTCTTCTGGTGGGAAACCGACTTTCTCCGTTAGCAGCTTATAAGTCCGTTGGCAGATGGCCACCTTATGATCGGCTGTGACTGCCTGACCATTTTCATCGAAGGCCATTACAACGACTGCGGCTCCATAGCGACGAATCAGCCTGGCCTGCTCAAGAAACTTTTCTTCCCCTTCATCCTTAATGCTGATCGAGTTAACAACCCCCTTACCCTGAATGCACTTCAGCCCCGCTTCGATCACGTCAAAATTCGAGCTGTCGACCATAATCGGCACGCGACAGATATCGGGTTCCGCCGCCAGCAGATTCAGGAAGGTCTTCATCACCGCGGCACTGTCGAGCAACCCCTCATCCATGTTGACATCAAGCATGTTCGCCCCACCTTCAATCTGATGGCGGGCGACGGAGAGGGCTTCATCGTAGTTCTCTTCTCGAATCAATCGGGCAAACTTGCGCGAACCGGTTACGTTCGTCCGTTCGCCGATCATCAGAAAATTCGTCTCTGGTCGGATCGATAAATCTTCAAGACCGCTATACGTCGAATACCGCGGCACGTCGGGGCGTTTGCGGGGCGCGATTCCTTCAACCGCTTCCGTAATCGCTTTAATGTGCGCAGGCGTGCTTCCACAACACCCACCAACAATATTGAGCCACCCGTTCTTTGCGAACTCGCGCAGATGACCGCCCATCTGCGCGGGCGTCATATCGAACTCACCCATTTCATTGGGAAGTCCGGCGTTGGGATAACAGCTCACATACGGAGCAGCCATCCCCGAAATCGCTTCGATAAACGACCGCATTTTCTCTGGCCCCAAGGCACAGTTAAGACCAACCGACAGCATATCGAAATGGGAAATCGAAGCCCAAAATGCTTCAATGGTTTGACCAGTCATCGTCCGGCCACTGTCATCGGTGATGGTTCCGGAAACCATGACTGGCAATGAAACGTTATACTCCTTGAAATACTTGTCGATGGCAAACAAACAGGCTTTCAGGTTGAGCGTATCGAACGCCGTCTCCGGCATCAGAATATCGACGCCCCCAGTGACCAAACCATGAATCTGCGACAGATATCCCTCGACCACTTCGTCAAACGTAACCAGTCGATTCCCCGGATCGTTCACATCGGGAGAAATTGAGAGCGACCGGTTCATCGGTCCGATACTCCCCGCGACAAACAGGGGACGTTTCGCTCGCGTCTGTTCCGCCGCTTCCCGAGCCAGACGCGCGGCAGCCTGATTGATCTCAATCGTATATTCCTGCAGGTCGTATTCCCGCATCGAGATCCCGTTCGCATTGAACGTATTCGTCTCGACGATGTCAGAACCCGCTTCAAAATATTGCCGGTGAATATCGCGAACCATATCCGGCTGAGTCAGACAGAGAATGTCGTTACAGTTTTTCAGTTCAATATGATGATCGGCAAATTGCAAACCCCGATAATCGGCCTCGGTCGGTTTCTGAGCCATAATAAGCGATCCCATCGCTCCATCGAGCAACAGAATCCGCTCATCCAATAATTCCCGAATCACATCTCCGGCTGCATGCGCCGTCCCGACTGTCATAAAATTCGATCCCGTCCTATTTCAAAATCTGTGTTTATCTGTGTCCATCTGTGGTTCCTGTTTTCAGATAGACAGACTCATGTTACCGCCTCGAAATCCAACGCCCCCAGGATCCGCTCACAAGCCTGTGATTTATTGAGAACGTAAAAATGAATCCCCGGCACCCCGGCATCCAACAGTTGCCGGCATTGTTCAATGGCGAACTCCACGCCAATCTCAAACTGAGCCTCTTCATCTTCTTTGACTGATTCCAGCCGAGTGCTCAGTTTCTCTGGAATCTCCGTTCCACACATGGAAGTGATGCGCTGAATCCGCTGGAAGTTGGTGATCGGCATAATGCCCGGAACAATGGGAATCTCAATACCACGTTCCCGACAGGCATCCTGGAACCGGAAGAAGTATTCGTTGTTGTAAAACATCTGCGTCACCAGAATATCCGCTCCGGCGTCTACTTTCCGTTTCAAGTTATCGAGATCGACCTCCAGACTTGGAGCTTCGAGATGTTTTTCCGGATACCCCGCGACACCGATTCCCGCTTCGGGAAAATGCTCGCGAATCAACGCGACGAGTTCACTGGCATATTTCAACCCACCCTCGGCAACTTTGAACTCCGTCTCCCCCTGCGGTGGATCTCCGCGCAAGGCCATAATATTGTGGACACCCCGATCCGCCGCCTGGTTCAACCAGTCAACCAGTTCATCGCGGCTGCTCCCCACACAGGTGAAGTGGGCCGTAGCCGTCTGTTTGAGCAGCCCCTGAATTTTCTCACACCATTCAAGCGTTTTCTGCTGAGTACTCCCCCCAGCTCCATACGTACAGGAGACAAACCCCGGTCCGAATTCGGTTAACCGAGATAAGGCCTCCAGCAGTAACTCTTCCCCCTTCTCGGTTTTAGGAGGAAAAATTTCGATGGAAAACCGCTGTTGTGAGGAGTCACGAAAAAGATCTGCCAGCCGCATGTAACGAGTGCCTTACGTGAAATCATCTGTCATATCGAAATGAAAACGAGATCAATCGTCTATTCGATGTAACTTATCGGAAGTGAATCAGTGGCCTTAGGACCCAATCCCGGCCTGACGGGTTCTACTTAATGAACGTTCAGGATAGTTGAACCTTAATAAAGCGAGAAGAGAGGCCTGTTCGTAAGAATAAGGGAGAACCCCCTTTTCGTACAGATTCCCACCGGAAGAGGTTGTCTTAAAGCAGGGAAATTCCTATCGTAAGAGCCTGTATCGCCCGGCATTCTCGCAAAAGTCCCGGCCATTCAGCGACCTCAAGAACAAGACACTGCCAGGAAACCTGACGAACTCGCAGGTCTATCAGGATTGCTCCCCACGAAAAGTGCCCTACGAATAGGCACAGAGCAGCCAGATCAAGGTGGTTCAATTCGCTATAACAGCTATAATCATTGAGGAGACCGTCGTTCAGGCAACGGTCTAAATTCACTCGAATATCCCCTTGAGTATCAAGTAATACCCTCTTACTCTCTTTTCGTTAATACAAGGTAAAACGTATGTCAACGACCAGTTCCGCAGATTACAAAGTTAAGGATATCAGCCTCGCTGACTGGGGCCGTAAGGAGATTGAACTGGCCGAGACCGAAATGCCCGGCCTCGTCTCGTTGCGGGATAAATATGGTCCCGATCAACCCCTGAAGGGCGCCCGCATCGCCGGTTGTCTGCACATGACGATCCAGACAGCCGTCTTGATCGAAACCCTCACCGCTCTGGGAGCGGAAGTTCGCTGGTCAAGCTGTAACATCTTCTCCACTCAGGACCATGCCGCTGCCGCGATCGCCGCCACGGGTGTGCCTGTTTTCGCCTGGAAAGGGATGAACGAAGAGGAATTCGACTGGTGTATCGAACAGACCCTCGTCTGGCCCGATGGTCAACCACTCAATATGATCCTCGACGACGGTGGTGATCTCACCAAAATGGTTCACGACAAATACCCTCAATACCTGACCGTGATCAACGGACTGACTGAAGAAACCACCACTGGTATTCACCGCCTGCATCAAATGCATGAAGCTGGTGAACTGAAAGTCCCCGCCATCAACGTGAACGACTCGGTCACCAAAAGCAAATTCGACAACCTGTATGGTTGCCGTGAGTCCCTCGCCGACGGAATCAAACGAGCCACCGATGTCATGATCGCTGGCAAAATCGTCGTCATCTGTGGTTACGGGGACGTTGGCAAAGGGTGTGCCGATGCCATGAAAGGGCTTGGCGCCCGCGTGATCGTCACCGAGATCGATCCGATCTGCGCTCTGCAAGCCGCGATGGAAGGATATCAGGTCACCACAATGGAAGAAGTGGCGATGACAGGTGACATCTTCGTCACGACCACTGGTAACTTCGACGTTATTCGTAGCGAACACTTGGACGCGATGAAAAACGAAGCCATCGTTTGCAACATCGGTCACTTCGACTCTGAAATTCAAGTTGCCTATCTCAAAAACCGGGCCGACATCGAACAGATCAACATCAAACCACAGGTTGACAAATTCGTTTATCCCGACGGCAAAGCCATCATCGTTCTGGCCGAAGGTCGTCTTGTGAATCTCGGTTGTGCAACCGGTCACCCCTCCTTCGTCATGTCGAACAGCTTCACCAACCAGGTGCTGGGTCAGATCGCCCTGTGGACAGAACCCGACAATTACGAACTCGGTGTCCACATGCTTCCCAAGGAACTCGACGAAGAAGTCGCCCGCCTGCACCTCGACAAACTGGGCGTCAAACTGACCAAACTAACCCCCGAACAGGCCAAATACATCGGCGTTCCCGTCGAAGGCCCCTACAAACCGGACTACTACCGGTATTAGGATTCGCAGATTGATTAAAATTGAAAAAGGCCAGGAAGAAAACTTCCTGGCCTTTTTCTTTGCTTATGATTTTGAGTGCCGACTTAAGAAACAAAGCGTTTGGGATTGTTAAAAAGCAGGTCCCCCTCGACGGGCGCCCGGACCGCGGAGATTCGGTGTTTCATCATCGTCCGATCCACTTCCGCCACCAATCTCAGATTCCCCACCTCCCAGATCGACATATTCGATGCCGACATTCCGGGAATACGTGTCACGCCGGGTCGCATATCGAATGGGAAACGAAGGCCAGATCGAATTATCGACTCCAATCACGCCTGTTTGTTCCTGTCCGTCAAAGATACGCCGCTGTCCGAAACGAGAGAAATTCTTTTCCGACAAGTACTGCATAAACCCCAACCATTGACGGTCCGGAGCCGAGATTTCAAAGAAGTTCTTGCGTTCAGGCCGGAAACCAAGAAATTCACGCGGTAAGGGGGCAGTATGCAAGCTGAGTAAAACAAACCCCATCGCGATGTATCCCGTGAGCACTCCAAAGCCCCAACGACCTCCTTCGTAGACAAACGGATGAACTTCAATGTAACTGGGAAGTAGATATAACGTGACGACTCGGAACAGTACCAAAAAGATGGAAAACAATCCGACTAGGCTAATGAAATCGGTATGCACTACCCAGGTTCCAGGCAGAATGCCTTCGAGCAGGGAGGCCGTCGGTTCAAAATAGTTGAGCGCCAGCAAGCCGGAAAAGACGACCGAAAAGAACATGATCGTCGCGCCCCAGGGACCTTCGCTCGCCACCGACCAGGTGACTGCTCCCAGAATGATCAGCAGGATAATACTAATTACCATCTGTCCGGTTTCCGTTGAGTAGTTTATCAAATGTTCCAGACGCAAACGGAGAAAGGACACGTTTCCGAGCCATCTCTCCTATCAGTTACTTGACGACACGCATCAATTCTTCCATTGAGGTCACCCCCTTGACCACAAGTCGCAATCCTTCTTCTCGCATTAACAGCATCCCATTCTTGCGGGCTTCGGCCTTAATCTGACTCATACCGGCCTTACTCTTCAGTAAATCCCGGATCCGATCATTCACCGGTAAAAATTCGAAGACCCCAATCCGACCATAATAACCGAGCCCCCCACATCGAGGGCAAATCTCTTCATCAGATTGAGGAGTGGGGGGATGATAAAAGACACCGATTTTTTCTGGAGGCAGACCTGCTTTTTTCAGCAGATCGGGCTTCGGTTTGTAAGGTTTTTTGCAATCCGGGCATAATCGACGTAACAACCGCTGCGAGAGAACACCGCTGATTGAATTCGCGATCATAAAGGGTTCAACACCCAGTTCCACCATCCGATAAAGTGCCGTGATCGAATCGTTGGCGTGAACGGTCGAGAAGACCATATGACCGGTGTTCGCCGCCTGACAGGCAATTACCCCGGTTTCCGAGTCACGAATTTCCCCGATCATGACAATGTCCGGGTCTTGCCGCAGAATAGACCGCAATGAATTTGCAAACGTTTGTCCCGACTTCGTATTGATCTCGATCTGGTTCACATTATCAATTTTGTATTCGATCGGATCTTCAACCGTAATGATGTTCTGCTGGTAACGGTCGATCGAATTCAGCGCGGCATACAACGTTGTCGATTTACCAGCCCCCGTCGGTCCACAAACCAGCATCAAACCATGCGGTTGATGAATCACATCCTCCACTTTTTCAAGCAACTGTTTCCGGAAACCGAGCGATTTCAACGAGCTGACCGAATTCGACTGGTCGAGAATACGGATACTCAATTTCTCGCCGGCATTGGTCCCCTGAGTGGCCACACGGAAGTCGATATCGCGCCCCTCCATGTCCGCCCTGAAACTACCATCCTGTGCCTTTCGCCGTTCGGTGATGTCGATCGCAGAGAGTACCTTGAAGACGTTGATCAATGCGTCTCCCGTTGCCCGATCGAAAGGTTCGGATGATCTCAGCACCCCATCAATGCGGTATCTCACCGCCAACTCATCTTCAGTTGGCTCCAGGTGTACGTCCGTTGCCCGTCGCAAAATCGCATCATAGATCAATTCACGGGCCGCCAGATAACCTTTCGAGTTCTCAACTTGGCGATTGGCATGTTCCGCATCTCCTCCTTTGCGGGTCTTGCCGATGAATCGGATCGGCGGACCAATCGCCCAATCCCGAATCCCCTGGGGAGCAATATCGATCCCGAT
>JAGQQC010000100.1 GCA_020426395.1 Planctomycetaceae bacterium | reverse complement strand
CCAAGACACCAAGACACCAAGACACCAAGACACCAAGACACCAAGACACCAAGACACCAAGACACCAAGACACCAAGACACCAAGACACCAAGGCACGAAGAGTTGAGCTCGATTAATGTCGAAAAAAATTTCCAGTCAAAATTCAAACTGAGAGATTCTTAAAAAATCAATTGAATCAGTTTCAATCTGGAAGGGATCTTATACGGCATCTGATCACGAAAGCCGGAAGACCCTTTGTGTCTTTGTGCCTTGGTGGTTCAAACGAAGTCCTTTGTTCGGCTTTGCCATGGATCGCTTCTTAAAGTTGTCCGCGGTATTGCACGAAACCTTCCAGGGCGAAAAATTCGGGGAGACCGAGTTCATCGTAAACGCGGGCGGTATTTTTCGTCCGGTCTTCGGCGCGGACCCAGAACTCTCGTTCGTCACTGCCGGGGAAGAGGGCCTGGTCTTTCTGCGATTCATGGGCAAAGATTGCCGAACGCTTTTTGTGGACAACGGCGGGAGAGAGGGGCACAGCCCGCTCAATTTCGTGCGGTTCGTATTCTTCCCACGCACCACGGTATAACCAGACTTCCATTTCGATGCCTTCTTCCTTTACCACATCCAGCGCCCGGATAATGGCCATCGCACAGACCCGGTGAGTTCCATGAGGGTCGGAAAGGTCACCAGCAACATAGATCTGTTGGGGTTTCAATTCACGGAGCAGGTTGGCGACGATCTCGACGTCTTTCTCGCCAATCGGGTTCTTTTTAACATTTCCCGTCTGGTAAAAGGGCATGTCAAGAAAGTGAAGTTTCGATTCAGGAACACCGGCGGTGATCGCCCCGGCGGCTGCCTCTGTTTTGCGGATGAGCCCTTTGATCGACTGGATTTCCGCGGAGTCGGGTTCGCCCGGTGCCTTATCTACCAAATCGCTTAGCAGTTTCTGGTGTAGTTGATTCGTTTCTTCAGAATCCAGATTGAACATTTTCAGAAACTGATTGACGAACTTGGTGTGCCGGCTGGCATCTTCATCAAAGACGGCGATGTTTCCGCTGGTCATGTAGGCGATGTGCATGTCGTGTCCCTGGTTCGCCAGGGTGATCAGCGTACCCCCCATCGAGATGACGTCATCGTCCGGATGCGGGCTGAAGCAAATCGCCGTAATCGGTTTGTCACCTCCCGGGGTCAGACAGATCCCGTTCTGCAATTCCATGAAGACTTCGTGAACGATTTCTTCACATGATTTGTCGCAATAACGGAGGAGGTTGATCAGTTGGTTCTCCATGAAGTCGGCTTCTTCCAGTTTCAGCAACGGTTTGTTGACCCGTTGCGATAACCAGATGACCGCCTTTTTCACGAGAGCCGGGGTCCAGTCTACCAGCCCCGCCATCCAGGGGATGCGGACGGCCGTCAATTCACTGGAGGCGGCGGCATCAATTACGAAGACCGAGTTCGGATGTTTTTGCAGAAAGGTGGAAGGGACCAGATCGGTCACTTCATCTTCCACCGCCACCCGGGTGATTTTCGCTTTATGTTCGCCCAATGCCAGGATGATAATCTGGCGGGCGTTCATAATGGTGTTAACCCCCATCGTCACCGCTTGCATGGGGACGTTTTCTTCACCGTAGAAGTCTCCAGCAGCATCTTTCCGAGTTTTGGGATCCAAAGTCACCAGCCGCGTCGTTGAGCTTCGTGAACTGCCCGGTTCATTGAAGCCGATATGTCCCGTCCGACCGATTCCCAATAATTGCAGGTCGAGCCCGCCCGCTTCCTGAATTTGACGTTCGTAGTCGTCACACCAGGCTTCGATTTTTTTCAGCGGCACAGTCCCGTCGGGAACATGCACGTTTTCTTTGGGAATGTTGATGTGATGGAACAGGTTCTCCCACATAAAGCGGTGATAGCTGTGGATTGAATCGGGCTCCATCGGCCAGTATTCATCCAGATTGAATGTGATCACGTCGGAGAAATCGAGTCCCTCTTCCTCATGCAGGCGAATCAGTTCACGATACACACCGATTGGAGTGGAGCCCGTCGCCAATCCCAGAACGGCCTTTTCACCAGCAGCTTGCTTTTCGCGAATGAGAGTGGCGATCTGATTGGCTACATATCGATCAACCTCTTCTGAAAGCTCAAACACCAGAGTGGGCATTTTGGTGTGATGCATCCGGCGTGGTTGCGGTCCAGTTTGTGATGATTCTGAAGTGGAGATTGTCGATTGAGACATCTGATTTCTATTCCTGATTGAAATGGGAACTTCCATCGAGTGGAGGTTAATCAATACGCTGAAGTAGGTTCGAAGTTATAGTACGCATCACTTTCGTCATAAACGAAAGGAGAGCCCGACTGGTTTCGTTTCGGTCCACACTCAACTGATTTGTGAGTGAGCCAGAGAGGCGAAGCAGGTGACCAGTACAAACTTTTGGGATTCGACAGTTTATTTTTACTCTGACGTCATTTATCTTGGCTGGTTCCTGTCCGATTCACTTCGTTCAACGGGGATACTCACCGAGGAAAACGAATCGGTAAAACGACGCGGCCTGCGTCCAGAGAAGTGTATAAACGTTCTGTGTTCTGGCGTCGTCGTCTCCAAGAACCTCCTGTTTCTGCCAGTCCCTCTATCAAAACTGGAAAGAGAACATATTTCAATGTCTCACAGCTCAAAAACGACCCGAATTCTGGCTATTCATGCTCATCCTGACGATATTGAGATTTTGTGCGCTGGAACTTTGATCCGCCTCAAGGAGGCAGGGTGCGAGATTTACCTGAGAACGATGACGGCGGGGGATTGTGGCAGTGCTGAATTTTCGGCGGAACACATTGCCCGAAAACGCTTACAAGAGGCACAAGCTTCGGCCGATTTACTCGGTGTCAGTTACGATTTTCTCGGGTTCAAGGACCTGCAGATTGTCCACGATAACGCCGGTCGCCGCCGTGTAACCGAGGAGCTCCGGGAAATCAAACCGGATATCGTCATTACTGCTCCTCCCGTTGATTATATGAGCGACCATGAAATGACCAGTCGTCTCGTGCGCGACGCCTGCTTTAATGCCCCGATCCCCAACTACGAAACTGAAGCGACCCGGCCAGCGACTCCGATGGAAAAAATCCCCCATTTATATTTTGTGGATCCGGTAGGCGGAGTCGATTATTACGACAATCCGATTACCCCCGAGTTTGTGGTTGATATCACCCCCCAGTTCGAGCTGAAACAACAAATGCTCGCCTGTCACGAAAGCCAGCGCGACTGGTTGCGGAAACAACATGGGATGGATGAATACCTCGACGCCAGCCGCCGCTGGAGCGAATCCCGAGGTGCCCGGGTCGGAGCCCAATTCGGCGAAGGCTTCCAGCAATACAAGGGGCATCCCTACCCACAGGATAATCTGTTATTAGAGATTCTGGAGAACGGTTCTCTGGTGGTTTAAGTCCCAATAGAAGTCAATTACCAATGGGCAAAATAGATTTGCAGTTTGGATAATTCTGACAACCCCAGAACTGTGTTCCTTTTTGCTTTCCTTTTGTTGCGGTTCTCAATTTCATTTCTGACTGGCATTGTGGACAAAGCGGAGCCTCGATGTTTGGCTTTAATTGAGGTAATTCGTTACCCACCGTCATCCTATGTTCAACAAGACTGTCAATTTGAGTACGTAGTTCCGAAATTACATACGTCTTGGCAGCCCGAATATGCAATATAGGAAGCCCTGTGGCTTCACAAATCTCATCAATGAATTCATCACGTTTAATAGTTCTTTGATTGGTTTGATGAGTCGAATCATCGAGTTCGATAATAAGTAAAGGTGTCATCGTTTTTTTGCAGCAGAGCAAGAAATCGATATGTTTCCGGTTGATTCGATTTAGATTACTTTGATGTTCATCTCCTTTTTTAGGATAGAAGACATCCAGCATTCGAACTTTTGTAGCGAGGAAATAACGGTCCTCTACTGCTGATACCAGGCAGTGGTGAAAAGATAATTCCGCGTTCGAATGAAGACTGTTTTTTAACAGAAACGGAGAAGTAAGGTTTTTTTGCTTGGGAATATTGAAGCCAAGTATTTTTAGAAAGGCTGTGAGGCAACCCGAGCGTTCGGTGTTTGTGTTCATTTTTTGGCTTTTTTGAGATCATCGATTCAGTATTGCCTATAGCTTGGCGAAGCTCCCCAGCGTAGTAAGATTACCACTGAATCGATGAGCGATCACAATTCTTCATAATCGATATTGAACGTATTCCCCTGTTTAATGTCTCCCGTTTGGAAGCCTTTCATGAACCAGCGCATCCGTTGTTTGGAGGTACCGTGGGTGAAGGATTCGGGGACGACGTAACCGCGGGATTTCAATTGGAGCCGGTCGTCACCAATAGCGGAGGCGGCGTTCAGGGCTTCTTCGATGTCCCCTTCTTCCAGAATTTTCCAGTTCTGCTGAGCATGGTGCGCCCAGACCCCAGCCAGAAAGTCAGCGTGCAATTCCAACCGCACTGAGAGTTCGTTCGCTTCAACCTTATCGGCTTGCTGCTGCAAACTATGAATTTTTCTGCTGAGGCCCATCAGGTTTTGAACATGGTGCCCCACTTCATGTGCGATGACATAAGCCTGCGCGAAATCACCGGGTGCGTTTAAGCGACGCTCCATTTCATCATAGAAACTGAGGTCGATATAAACTTGCTGGTCGGCGGGGCAATAAAAGGGGCCGGTGGCCGATTGTTGAAATCCACAAGCAGATTGCACGCGTTCGCGAAAGAGGATCAATTTGGGATCGCTATAGTTGCTCCCCATTTCCGCGAATAATTCGCCCCAGACTTCCTCTGTATCCGCCAGAACCACCGAGACCATTTGAGCCAGTTCATCGTTTCGGGGATTTCCTGGTTCCAGACTGACCATCGGACCATTGTCGTTGTTATTGGCCTGTTGCTCTAGAATTTGTCGAGGATCTCCCCCCATCAAGAGATAGATGATGACAATCACGATTCCGATGGCTCCTCCACCTGCGACAACGGGCCCCCGTTGTCCACGACGGTCTTCCACGTTGCTACTGCCACGCCGTCCTTTCCAGCGCATATCTTTATCCTTCTATTTTCCTCAGAGATTGCCCGCTCAAAACTGATTCCATGATAGCTTCCCGGAACGAGAAATCCATCAGTGGTTTTATTTCTCGGTACACAATCAGCGAAAGACTATTTTTTGCTCAACGCTGTTGATCTTCTTGTGACGTTTCTTCCCATTGCTGGAGAGATTGTCGGGCATTTTCGGCCCAGGGCCCCCGGGCATCCAGATGGAGATAAGTTTGCCAATGAGCAGCCGCTTCCTGGGGACGTCCTAATTGTTGAAGCACCTCGGCCAGATGGTAAATGGCATCTGGATATTTCGGGTGGAGGGAGAGGGCTGCCTGAAAATAGCGTGTCGCTTCGACGTGTCGATTTTGTTCGGCATAGAGACAACCCAGTTGCGTCCAGGCTTCCAGGTAGAAGGGGTCCTGTTCGACAGTATTGTGATATCGTTCGATCGCCCCGGAGAGATTGTTCAGTCGATACAACGTTTCTGCTAGATGAAAATGATATTCCGCCTTCGCGGGTGTTAACTGAATCGCCTGGCGGAAACCCCATTGAGCCCGTTCTAATTCATTGGCATCCAGTGCTCGACAGGCTTCCTGAAAGAGAGTTTCCGGGTTATCGGAGGTGAATATCTCCTCATGAGTTTCCACAGGGAACGGGACGGTTCCCTTGGTTTCCGTTTGTTCTAGAGATTGTTCGTCAGAATTAAACTCAAAAAAACGCTGGCCACTGGCAGGTTCAAACAATCCGACCGAGTCTTTTAATAGCAGATGGTGATCATGAGCTAGCAATTCCAACTGCGCGAGGGGGCGTTCCATTTCGGGGAAAATCGTTTCCAACCGTTGCAGGCTGGATTCGATTTGATCAGGCGAGATGCCGGAATCAAGCAATTGCATTAACCGACGTACCCCGGCGACTTGTTGAAAGTCGAAGTAAGGAAGGCGGTACACTTTTTTGACCGCCTTAATCAGTCCTCGCCGTTCCCATGCTCGGATCAGGTTCACGGGGACATCAAGTGCCTTGTGAAGCATGGCCGGCGTGTAGAGAGTGTGAGACTCCTGCGAGGGTTCCTGTAGATCGATCAGTTGTAACCATTCCGATTCCTGCAAGATGCGGAGAGGATGTCCTGTATGTAACAGGTCGGCGGCTTCCTGTAATTTGACCGAAGGTTGACCATCTTCTTCGAGCGGCCAACCTTCTTCTCCCACCACGAGTATCGTGTTCTGTCGGCCCAAATGTTGTGTGGCCGTGCCCCCATTTTGCTCCGTTAATGTAAACGCCTGCTGATGCGTCATGGAGGCGAGCGTACCAGTAAACGCGACCCGTTCTCCTTGCAGCGGAGGAGACGATTCCGGCAAGGGAGCTTTCTCCAGGTTTTTTTCGGAGTCAGACATGGTTCAAACAATGCACAGACACAGGAGAAGACGAAATGAATGGGAGAAATCGGGCGAAGATTGGATATTCGCCTAAGTTCGACTCAGTTTACCATTTTCGTCATGGGAAAGGAATTTTTGCGAACAGGGAAGGGGAGAAATCTCTCGTTCTGGAGGGGAGGATTTTCATTAAGTTGCCTAATCAGTAGAGAATAGGGATTTCGTGAGATCAGCTCTCCATAAAACCCGGAATTAACCGGGGAGCCCCGCTACAATTCTGAATCGGAAAACGGTACGATCAAACGCGCAGGAAGAACCTGTCCTAATTAATCGCGATTTGAACCACTGCGATTTCAGCGAGGCCAATTTCGGAACAGTTCCCAGTTCTCTTCAAACCACGTAAACGTAGGAGAAGTTGACGCATGTCGTCTGCTCAGGAAACGACTCACTCGGTCATTCAATCACAGGATCCCGCCGTTTGGGCGGCCATCAGCCATGAAGCGAGCCGTCAGAAAGAAGGGCTCGAATTGATCGCGTCGGAAAACTATACGAGTGCCGCGGTCATGGAAGCGGCGGGGACGATTTTGACGAACAAATATGCCGAAGGGTATCCCGGTCGTCGTTATTACGGTGGTTGTGAATTTGTGGACGATGTCGAAACACTCGCTCGTAACCGCGCCTGTCAATTGTTCGGAGCGGAACACGCGAACGTCCAACCCCACGCAGGTTCTCAGGCGAACATGGCGGTCTTCATGACGTTGTTGGAACCGGGCGATACCTTCCTGGCGATGGACCTGTCGCATGGGGGGCACTTGACTCATGGAATGAGTTTGAATTTTTCCGGCAAGCTGTTTAACGCGGTGCACTATGGAGTGCGGGAGTCCGACCACCGTATCGACTTCGACCAGGTCGCTGAATTGGCAAGGGAACACAAACCGAAAATGATTATCGCCGGGGCTTCTGCTTATCCCCGCGAGATTGACCATCCCAAGTTTGCCGAAATCGCGAAGGAAGTTGGGGCCAAACTGATGGTCGACATGGCCCACTACGCTGGTCTCGTGGCTGCGGGAATTCATAATAACCCGGTGGAGGTGGCGGACGTCGTGACCTCGACTTCTCACAAAACATTGCGTGGACCACGGAGTGGATTCGTCCTCGCGAATGAAGAGATTGGCAAGAAGATTGATAAGACCGTCTTCCCGGGTTTGCAGGGAGGACCATTAATGCACATCATCGCTGGCAAGGCGATCTGCTTTGAAGAAGCGATGCAACCTTCCTTCAAAGAGTACGGTCAGCAAATCGTCAAAAACGCCAAAGTTCTCGCGGAAACACTGATGGCGGGGGGAATCGATCTGGCAAGTGGAGGAACTGACAATCACTTGATGATGGCCGATGTCACCACGATTGGTCTCACCGGCAAAATTGCCGAAGAAGCCCTCGACAAGGCGGGTATTACTGTTAACAAAAACATGATTCCGTACGACAAGCGAAAACCACTCGATCCCAGTGGTATCCGCATCGGCACCGCCGCTTTGACGACTCGTGGCATGAAAGAGGACGAAATGCGGAAGGTCGGTTCCTGGATCCTGAAAATTCTGCGTGCTGCCGATGACGATCACAACATCGATCAAGTCCGCGCAGAGATCAAGGAATTCACCGCCGATTTCCCCGTTCCGGGTATTGCTTAAGTTTGCTTACACATGAGCGATTCCTGCTTGCCGGGTAGCCCAGACAATCTCGAAGAGTTGTCTGGGTGCCGAAGGCACAAGCGGATAAATTCTTTTGCAGGTGAAGCTTATACGTCTAAATAAATCAGCGCCCGCTTGTCGCTGCGCGACTCAGACAACTCTTCGAGATTGTCTGAGCTACCCGGATATCGTTTATCTAATCAACCCGAAACCGGGTCCAGCGAATTCCACACACTCCCTGCTCGACCGACCAATGAGTCATCAAGTATTCATTCGGGGAAATGCGAAGCGGTGTCGGAAAACCAAATGCGAAGGTGTCGAGTTCATCCTGTAACTTGCCGGTTTGCTTTTCTTCCGGTTTCTTGTGATGCCCAGCATCATATAAAAGCTGCTCCGCTTCGATCTGCCAGGCATCATTTTCATCCAGTCGAACAAGTGCGGCCACCACCCCCTGATCTCCAAAGCGGCGATTGTAGGTGATCAGAATTTGATTGTCAGAAACCGCAAGCGGTGTCATCGTCTGGCCACGAATTCCAGTGGACTGTGGAGGTGACCACGTCTGGCCATTGTCAGCGGAAATGCTGTAACTGTTTTCCAAATCCTGGTAGTCTCCCAGCGTGACGGTCCAGGCAACTGCCAGCAACCGGCCGTCCGGAAGTGGGGTCAGTTTTTGTTCGAAGTAGCCTCGTTTCCCTTCCGGATCTTTGAAGATCGTCACCGGCTCTCCCCAGTTATTTCCTCCATCATCGGTAGGAAGTCCCAGCACCCGTTCGCCCAACTTCTGCTGGTTTTCCAGGGTCGCCATCGGTGCGATCAATCGACCAGTTGATGTCAGCAACAATCGGTCAGAAACTTCAAGCGGATAGTTCACTGGAATGGGCAACCTTCTCGCTTCCGACCAGCTTTGACCGTTGTCCGCAGAAGTACAGAGAACCGGAATCATTTCCCGATCACCAAAATCCTGCGCAGGAGATCCCAGTAACTGGGCACCGTAGGCGTATAACTGGCCTGAGTTGGAATCGAACGTCAGTTTCAGAAAATTGGCCGATTCCGGATCGGTCGTCGCGGGACAAACAGTCCCAGCACGTTCCCAGGTTAATCCTCCATCGCGTGAGCGGGAAAGTTCGGTCCCCCCATGCACATATTGCCCGCCCCCGATACTGTAGGAACAAAGAATCGATCCATCCGGCAATAACACGGTTGAAGGAAAGGCCGATTCCCGTTCATCCAGTCGTCCCGTTTCAAGTAGTTCGATTGTCGGCATCGGCGAAATCCTTCTGACAGAGTGCCATTGGCGCTTATTTACATTCCATAAAAAAAGTGGTCCACCTGGGGACCACTTTTGGTTCTTGTACGTTACTCGGCCAATGCCGTCGAAACAAGCCTCACACGAGGAGATGCTCTAACCGGCCGTTACTATCACCAATACCGGTGACATCGGCACCCATCATATCCAGCATGGAGAGATACAGATTGTTCATCGGGGTATGTTCTGCATACACCACATGGCGACCCGTTTGAATTCGCCCACCTGCGTTCCCCGCCAGAATCACCGGCAGATTATCGTGGGAGTGCCGATTGCCGTCACCCAATCCACTACCATAGAGGATCATACAGTTATCAAGTAACGTGCCTTCGCCTTCCGGAATGGACTTCAGTTTTTCCAGGAAGTAGGCGAACTGTGTGATATGGAACTGATCAATCCGTTGCAGTTTTTCCACCTTATCTTTTTCATTCTGGTGATGCGACAATTGATGATGCCCTTCTTTGACATCAACCATCGGATAAGTCGCTCCTGACCCCGCATTCCCCAGCATATAAGTACTGATGCGAGTTGCATCCGTCTGGAATGCGAGAGCCAGCAGATCATACATCTGACGAATGTGTTCCGTTTTATCCGCCGGATTACCGGACGGTGGTTGATACCCTTCCGGTAATACAGGGTTGAAGTTCTTGCGGCTTTCGATTCGCTTTTCGAGATCACGCACGCTGGTGAAATACTCTTCCACTTTCCGACGATCCGTTTTACCCAATTTTTGTTGCAAACGACGGGCATCGTCTGAAACCATATCGAGAATACTTTTCCGGGCCGCCGCCCGCTTACCGCGATCCTGAGCACTGGTTCCGAAGAGACGATCAAACACGAGTTGGGGTTTGGTCTCTTTGGCAACCGGCATATTAGGGGTTTTCCAGGAGATGTTCGACGAGTAGGCACAACTGTACCCGGAATCGCAACTTCCTGCGTTGCGGCCTCCTTCAATCCCGATTTCGAGAGAAGGAAGCACGGTTTGTCCTCCTACTTGCAGGGCGGCAACCTGGTCGACCGAAATGCCGTTACTGATGTCAGCGCCACTCGTTTTATACGGATGAGCCCCCGTCAGATAGGAAGCCGAAGCACGGGCATGGTCGCCGGCACCGTCACCATGTGCCTTACCGTTATCCTGACAGAGGTTCGTGAAGACATTGAGATCGTTTTTGAAGGCCTGCAAAGGTTGCATCGTTTTGGCAAATTCAAAAGCGGTCCCCTCTCCCTCTGGACGCCAGCCCTCTTGAATCACACCATTCGGTACAAACATGAAAGCCATGCGGGTCGGTGTAACCGGGGTCGCATCCGTAGCAGTACTAGCAGCGAGCAGTGGAGAGGTTCCGTTCCCCATCACTTCCAGCAGAGGAAGTCCCATGGTGACTCCCATACCACGCAAGAAAGTACGTCGGTTGAATTGTGTCTTTATCGTCATTATTGCTGTTCTCCTTCACCACGTCGTTTCTGAAAGGGATCGCTGTTGACAATCGCTGTAACTAACGCGCTGAAACGATCATCGTTCTTTTCAAGTTGATTGGTAATTTCCTGAACGGCACACTGGTCGTAAACATCCAGTCCCCGTCCCAAGGCATAGGTCAACATTTTTTCGGTCATCAGTTCCCGGAACGCTGGCTTGCGGTTGCTCAGGATGGAAATCAATTCGAGTGGACCGTTGAATTCTTCTCCCGATGGAAGTAGGCCAGAGGCATCGACAGCATGCTCGCCATCTTTATCACGCCATTGGCCAATGGCGTTGAAATTTTCGAGACCGAATCCGAGGGGATCCAATTGATTATGACAGGCTGCGCAGCCGGGGTCAGCTCGGTGAATCGCTAATTTTTCGCGAAGGCTCGCATTTTTATCCACTCCTTTCGCCTGCTCCAATTCAGGAACGTTCGGCGGAGGGGGAGGTGGCTCCTCACCCAGAATGTTTTCCAGGATCCATTTTCCCCGTTTCACTGGAGCGGTTCGGTTCGGATTGGAAGTCAGCAGCAGAACACTCGCTTGTGTCAGAACTCCCCGGCGTGGTTGGTCTGCCAGAGAAATCTGCGTGAACTTGCCATCCTCCAGCCCCTCCGTTGGAAGGCCATAATGTTCCGCCAATCGTTTGTTGACGAACGTGAAATCCCCTTCCAGCAACATGGTCAATGGCATGTCTTCTCGCATCACATGCGCAAAGAAAAGTTCGGTCTCCTTACGCATGTCTGACCGCAAATTTTGTTTGAAGTCTTTGAAGACTCTTGTGGACGGAAAACTTTCATCCAGGTTTCGCAAGTTGAGCCATTGCCCACCGAAGTTTTCGACGAGGGCATCCGCTTTTTTATCCTGTAACATTCGCTTGATTTGACTGGCCAGAACCGTTTGATAGTGCAACTGGTTTTTCTCAGCGAGCTCGAACAATTCCTCATCGGGCATGCTGCTCCAGAGAAAATAGGACAAGCGACTGGCAAGTTCGTAATCATCGATCCGACGTGCCCGTGTAGGATCGTCAGGATGCCGATCAATTTCGACGCGGAACAGGAAATGAGGTGAGACAAGCACCGCTTGCACGGCTAGCTGGATCCCCCGCTCGAACGGTTCCCCCTCCTCCATCGTCATTGTGACGAGATCAACCAATCGCTGCACTTCCTCATTGTTAGCTGGACGGCGAAAAGCTTGAGTCGCAAAGCGGGTCATAATCCGCCGGGCGCAATCTTG